>JACPAN010000004.1:22972-127812 GCA_016180815.1 Elusimicrobiota bacterium | reverse complement strand
GCGCATGCGCGAGGCGGCCTTTCGGGCTTATGAAGCACTGGGTATTTCCTGCGGGGGCTCCAACGTGCAATTCGCCGTCAATCCCAAAGACGGGAGCATGGTGATCATCGAAATCAACCCGCGCGTTTCGCGATCGTCGGCCTTGGCCTCCAAGGCCACGGGATTCCCCATCGCCAAAATTGCGGCCATGCTGGCCGTGGGCATGACCCTCGATGAAATTACGAATGAAATCACGGGGAAGACCCCCGCTTCCTTCGAGCCTTCGATCGATTACGTGGTGGTCAAGGCGCCCCGTTTTCATTTTGAGAAATTTCCCGGCGCGGACGTGACGCTGAACACCCAGATGAAATCCATCGGCGAAACCATGGGCATTGGGCGTAATTTTTTAGAGGCTTTGCAGAAAAGCCTTAGAAGCCTCGAGGACGGCACCAGAGGCCTTGAGGCGATGGAGGCCGGCGACCAGGAGCTTTCCGCGTTGATGGGCAAACCCAACGCCCGGCGCATTTTTGCTATTTACACGGCTTTGGCGCGTGGGTGGACCATCGCCGACGTTCATCAGCTTTGCGGCGTCGATCCTTGGTTTTTAAACGAGATTAAAAAAGCCGCTGATTTGGCCCAGGGATTAAAACGCGCCCCCCGGCGCATCAATAATATGCTGGGAGAGGCCAAGCGGCTGGGTTTTTCCAATGAGCAGCTGGCCGCCTTAACCGGAGCATCCGTGTTGAAAATTGCGGACTTAAGCCGGGTCCAAAATCGTTCGGCTGTTTTTTACGAGGTGGATACCTGCGCCGCGGAATTTGAGGCGCAAACGCCTTACTACTATTCCACGTTTTGCTCCGGCTCCGGAACCGGTCCCCGATCGTCGACCGGGGATCCCCGCAAAAAAGTGATCGTTTTAGGCTCCGGGCCCAATCGCATCGGCCAGGGGATCGAGTTTGATTATGTCTGCGTGCATGCGGTCGAGGCCATCCGCGAGGAAGGGCTCGTGAGCATCATGATCAACTCCAATCCCGAAACCGTATCCACGGACTATGACACCGCGGATAGGCTGTATTTCGAGCCCTTGACATTTGAGGACGTGGCCCGCGTGGCCGATCGGGAAAAAGAAAATTTGATGGGTGTGCTGTTGGGATTCGGGGGGCAGACGCCGCTGAATTTGGCCCATCGCATTGCGGACGCTTTGGGGCCGCGCATGGTTTTAGGCACCCCGGTGGCTCAGATCGACGCCTCCGAAGACCGCAGCCGGTTCGCTCGTTTGCTCAAGCGCCTGGACCTGGCGCATCCCAAATGGGTGTTGGCCAAGGATAAAAAAGAGGCTGTGCGCCTGGTTGATCGAGCCAGCCGCAAAATTCCGTTCCCCGTGCTGGTGCGGCCGTCTTATGTGCTGGGGGGCCGGGGCATGCGGATTTTTTATGATGCGGCGGCGCTCAAGGATCATTTGACCGGTTTGCCCGAAATCACCGAGCGCTCATCCGCGATTTATATGGACGAATTTTTGGAAGACGCCATGGAAATCGACGTGGATGTGGTCGGGGACGGGCGCAATTTTTCTGTTTGCGGCGTCATGGAGCATATCGAGGAAGCGGGCATTCATTCCGGAGATTCTTATTGCGTCTGGCCGCCCGTGACCTTGACCAAGCGACAACAGGAGGATGTGGAGAAAGCCGCGTTGATTTTGGCCAAAAATTTAGGCGTGATCGGGCTTTTGAATATTCAATTCGCCCTTCATCGGGGCGCCCTGCATGTTCTTGAGGCCAACCCGCGGGCCAGCCGAACCGTTCCCTTTATCAGCAAGGCGCGGAGCATCCCTTGGGCCAAAATCGCGGCTAAAGCCTGCTTGGGCCGGGCTCTCCCTGATTTGATCGCGCCCTACCGAAAGCAGTTGGAATCGCCCCCCGGATTTTGCGCGATCAAGGCGCCGGTGTTTTCGTGGGAGCGTTTTCCGGGGGTGGACATTATTTTAGGGCCGGAGATGCGCTCCACCGGTGAGATGATGTGCTTTGGGCGCACCTTCGCCGAATCATTCGCCAAGGCGCAAAAGGCCTTGCGCGGAAATTTGCCGAGCGGCAAGAAAACGATTTTATTTTCGCTCAAACATGAGGACAAATCTAAATTTTTAGGCCTGGCCAAGCGTTTGGCGGCGGCGGGTTTCATCATCGTCGCCACTAAGAATACGGCGCGTTATTTCCGGGATCACGGCGGCATCGACGTCCGCGAGGTCTTTAAAATCGACGAAGGCCGGCCGCATGTCGTCGATATCATCGCCAACGGCGAGGTGACGCTGGTGGTCAACACCCCGTCGCATCAAAGCAAATCCCGTGAGGACGGCTATGCCATCCGCAACGAGGCGCTGCTGCACGGCATTGCCGTGGTGCCCACGCCCAGGGCCTTGGAAGCGGTGTTGAGCGCTTTAAATCAAAACGGCCATGATCCGGCGTTTATCTATGCGCTTCAGGATTTAAGTCCGTTGAACCCGAAGGTATAATAAGCCTATGTCCATTCGATCGTTGTGGGATAAGTTTGTCGGAAAAAAAGACAACGGCTCAGAGGCCAAGGTCAAACCCAGCGCCAAAGAAACCGCGCTCGAGGAGCTTCAGAAATTCAAAGGGGACCGAAAACAGCTTTTTAAGATGTTGAGGAACCCCCAGGTCCGCCAGCAGGTTGCGGTGCTTTATCAGCGCATGCAGGCCGACGGCGTGGACCTTAAAAACGAGGCTCAGGTCCAGGAATGGGCCAACAAGCATAAAGATGAATTTGAGAAGCCCGGCCAAGCGCCCAAAGTCGAGCAGGTCGTGTACGACCGGGAACCTTTGGGCCGCAATGACCCTTGTTCCTGCGGCAGCGGCAAGAAGTATAAAAAGTGCTGCGCCGCCGAGAAACAATAAATCTTCGTAAAAAGCCCCGAATTCTTTTCCAGGTGTCTAATTTGAATTTCAAGAACAAAAGCGGTTCTCAATAAATCGGATGTAACGCCGGTATAAAGTGTGCCATTACGGCCACCACTAGCAAAAATATAGACACAGGGTTGTGGATTTGGGCGGTCATTAACGTCAAAATGGTTTAATTGGTAATAAATATGACAGATCAAGAGCTGGGCAACTTAGCAAAAAATCTGGAGTCAGATTTAGTCGAACGGAAAGCATCGTTGGCAGACAAAGAAAGAATTGGTCAGGCCATTTGTGCTTTTGCCAATGATCTACCCAATCATCAAAAATCCGGTGTGATATTTGTGGGCCTTAACGACGATAGTACTTGTGCCAATTGGCAAGTTTCAGACCAACGATTGCAGGAACTTGCAGATATGCGGTCCAATGGGAATATACATCCATTTCCCAGCATGACCGTTGAGAAGCGGATTGTGCGAAGTTGCGAGGTTGCGGTTGTCATTGTGCGGCCTTCTGACGATACACCTATTCGGTATAAAGGGGTAACCTGGATTCGCGTTGGGCCGCGCAGAGCCACGGCAACCCAAGCCGAAGAGCGAATCTTAACTGAAAAACGACGGGCCAGGGATTTGCCATATGATCTTCGCCCTCTGGACTCCGCTAATTTAGAAGACCTGGATTCCAACCTATTTCGTCAAGAATACCTGCCTTCAAGCATTGCCACGGAGATTCTTGAGCAGAATCAACGCTCCCTGGAGGAGCAATTGGCATCCCTCCGTTTTATATCCGTTGCTCCGGAGGTGAAACCGACAGTTTTGGGTATGCTTGTAGCCGGCAAAGAATCGAGGCGTTTTATTCCTGGCGCTTATGTGCAATTTTTGAGGGTAGATGGCATCACGCTTGCCAATCCAATAAAGTCTCAAAAAGAGATCAGCGGACCTCTGACTCAGCTTTTTCGTGAGATGGAAGAAGTGTTGCGAGCCCATGTTTCTATTTCATCGGATGTATCACAATCCGTGGAGGTTCGCAGGCCCGATTATCCAATCGAAGCCTTGAGGCAACTCGTGCGTAATGCCGTTTTGCATAGAACTTATGAAGGGACCAACGCTCCCGTGCGCATAACTTGGTTTAATGATCGAATTGAAATACTGAGCCCCGGGGGGCCTTTTGGGCAGGTTAATGAAGTAAATTTTGGAAAGCCCGGAGTGACGGATTACAGAAATCCGCATTTGGCTGAGGCAATGAAAAATTTGGGCTATGTTCAGAGGTTTGGCATAGGAATTCCTTTGGCTGAACAGGCTTTGCAAGATAATGGGAATCCCAGGCCTAAATTTTGTATTGAAGATTCGCATATTTTGGTTATCATTGGGAGAAATCTGTGAAAACTGCGGTAGTAGCCTTTTTTAACAACAAAGGCGGCGTTGGAAAAACATCGCTCGTCTATCATCTAGCCTGGATGTATGCCGATTTGGGAGTGCGTGTGATTGCGGCTGATTTGGATCCCCAAGCAAATCTAACTTCCGCATTTTTGGATGAGAAGAGTTTGGAGGAGTTGTGGACCGATAAAGTCCATCCCAAAACAATATATGGTTCTATTCTGCCTATCATAAAAGGCACCGGAGACATAGCTGCGCCTCATGTGGAAAATGTCGCGGACAATCTTGATTTGATAATAGGCGACCTGAACCTCTCAGGCTTTGAAGATGAGTTGAGCAGCCAATGGACGGATTGCATGGACAGTAAACCGAGGGCTTTCAGGGTTATTTCTTCTTTTGGACGTATTCTACTCCAGGCCGCGAAGGTCAAGGAAGCCAAATTAATTTTAATGGATGTGGGACCAAATTTAGGCGCGATCAATCGGGCGGCGTTGATCTGCGCAGATTTCGTTGTGGTTCCTTTATCCCCGGATTTATTTTCTATCCAAGGCCTCCAGAACCTGGGACCGACTTTAATGAAATGGAGACAGGAGTGGAAAGAGCGGATTAAGAAAAACCCTGATCCCAGCCTGGAAATCCCGAAGGGAGGCATGCAGCCGATTGGTTATATTGTTCTTCAGCATGCCGTCCGTTTAGATCGTCCCGTTAAGGCTTACGAACGGTGGATTCATAAAATCCCCAAGGTGTACAGGGAAGAGGTATTGAAAGACAAGCCGGGTACAATCCAGACGCCTCAAGAGGATCCTGATTGCTTGGCGCTTATTAAACATTACCGAAGTCTTATGCCGTTGGCTCAAGAGGCCAATAAACCTATTTTTCATCTAAAACCGGCGGACGGCGCTATCGGAGCCCATGTTCAGGCGGTTCAGGAAGCCTCTAAAGATTTTCAGCGGTTGGCTTTTGAGATAGGTAAAAAAGTTGGGTTTAAGCTGGAGTCTAAGCAGCGTGTGGAGAGGCCCCTGACGGGAGAAGTTCAAAATAGTGGGTAGCTGCGTATTCCGGCCAAATCGGCCAGCCTGGATTTCCATCTTCGTGGGAATGGCGGCATTATTAAGTTTTTTTCTGACAGTTCTTAAGTTTTTATTCATGCTCGATGCGGCAGGCAATCGGCATTCTTCGGCCGACGCCGAAGGCTTTTTGCGTAATTTTTAAGCCCGGCGGCGCCTGGCGCCTTTTAAATTCATTCCTATCCACTGTGTTTAAAACCTTCAGTGCCGTAGCCGGCGGGTACTTGGCTTTAAGGCGTTTGAAGCTGGTTTCATTAACGATATAGTCTTCCAAAATCGCGTCCAGAAGCTCGTAGGGGGGCAACGTATCCTGGTCTGTTTGATCGGGTTTGAGCTCAGCGGACGGGGCCTTGGTGAACACGCGTTCCGGAATCACGGCGCCGAGCGTATTGCGATATCGCGCCAGGCGATAAACCATCATTTTAGGCAAATCCGAAATCGGGGCCAGGCCTCCCATCAAATCCCCATAAAGGGTGCAATAACCCATGGCCAGCTCGGATTTGTTCCCGGTCGCCAAAACCAGATGGCCCGATTTATTGGAAACAGCCATGAGCAAGGCTCCCCGGATGCGCGCTTGAATATTTTCCTCGGCGATATTCGGCGCAAGCCCGGAAAACAGCTCGCCGAAGATATTCAGGTATGCTTGAAAAACGGGCTCGATGGAAATTGTTTTAAACCCGATGCCGAAATTGCGGGCCAGGGATTCGGCGTCTTCTTTGCTGTGCCCTGATGAATAACGGCTCGGCAAAGAAATGCCCAGCACGTTTTTCGGCCCGACGGCGTCCGCGGCGATGGCTGCAACCAGCGAAGAATCGATGCCGCCCGATAGGCCCAAGACGATTTGCTTGAAGCCGCATTTGAGAACATAATCCCGGGTTCCTAAAACCAAGGCTTCATAAGCCTCCCGATCCTCCGGCATGGGGCGATCCGGCCCCGGCCGCCGGTCGCCGCTGAGATCGGCATAAATTACGCCTTCTTTAAACGGCGGCCCTTGAACCAACAGCTTGCCTTGAGCGTTGAGAACCATGCTTGATCCGTCAAAAATCAGCTCATCGTTGCCGCCGACGGCATTGGCGTAGGCGAGGGGGACCCGATAGCGCTTGCTGATGGCGGCCATCATGCCCAAGCGCTCCTTGGGTTTTCCGATCCAGTAAGGCGAGGCGGAAATATTGAGCAGAAGGTCGGGCTTGGCGCTCTTGAGCTTGACTAGAGGATCCTCGGCGTAGTTTCTTTTTTCCCAGTAGTTTTTGTCGTTCCAAATATCTTCGCAGACCGACAGAGCCAGGCGCCGGCCCTGAAAACGGCAAATCGTGATTTGTTCACCGGGCTCGAAATACCGGCCTTCGTCAAAGACATCGTAATAGGGCAGAAGCGTTTTATGATGGCTAGCCAGGATTTTTCCTCGGTAAAGGAGGCTTGCGCAGTTGAACAGCCCCTTGCCGTGCCCTTGGCGCGGCGCGGCCCAGCCGATGAGGGCCGCTGTGCTGCGGCATGAACGAGCCAGGGTTTTGAGCGCTTTTTGTTGGGCCGCGATCAAAGCCCCGTTTAAGAGAATATCTTTGGGCGGATAGCCTAATAGCGACAATTCCGGCGCCAGGACAACGGCGGCGCCGCGGTTTTGAGCCTCAACGATGGCGCGCTCGATTTTGGCCGCATTTCCGGCCACATCGCCGACCAGGAAATTGAGTTGAGCCAGCGCAATACGCATAGGGGATTTATTATCCCCTATTTAGGGTCTGACCAAATGCACATTTATTGTTGGTCAGACCCTTGCCAGGGGGGGGTTATGAGGCGCTTTTGCTCATCCATTGATCCATGATGCCCAGGAGAACTTCTTCATCGTAGATGGGCTTGGCGATGTAACCGTCGAAACCTTCGGCCTCATAACGCTGACGGTCGCCGACGATGGCGTAGGCGGTGATGGCAATGGCGGGCACGCCGCGAAGCTCATGGCGCTGCCTGAGGCGTTTCAACACTTCGACCCCGTCGATATCCGGCAGCGAGATATCCACCAACAGAAGGTCGGGCACGTTGGCGGGGATGCCTTCGACCGCCTCGAAGCCGGTGGCGTACTCTTGGATATCATAGAAATCGCCCAGCATGGCTTTGATGATCATGCGATTGTCTTCGTTGTCTTCGACGACCGCGATTCTTTTTTTCATGATTGACCTCCGTTTCGTTCGAGTTCCTGCTCAAGCGAGGGTTTGACATTGGCAAACGACCTCGTCAGGTTGTTGAGGACATCGGCCGCTGGGGAGGCCTTGCGGCTGCGCACAAGGAGCTCGATTTCCTCGCAGGCGGCGAACAGATTCATCAGGTGAAGATTGGCGCAATGGGATTTGAGCGAATACAGCGTTTTTTCGGCCGCTTTGAAATTGCCGGTCAGGCAATAGCCGCGCGCGGCGGCGATTAATTCCGGAACCTTGATCAGAAAAGAGCGGATGACGTCTTTGACCAAACGGTCGCCGCCGATGGAGCGTAAATTTTCCCACGGCTGCGTCGTGACGGCGCCTGAGCCGTCGCCTTGAGGCGCGGATGCCGGGGAATGCGCGGACCAGGACAGAAGTTTGCGGATTTTAAGCTTAAGCCGTTGGGTGTCGATGGGTTTGGTCAGGTAGCCGTTGGCGCCTAGGCGAAAGCAGGAGTCGACGTCTTTCATGGTATCGGCGACGGTGAGAACCAAGACGGGCGTATCCTGATTTTTGGCGCCGCGGCGCAGGGCGGACAACGTTTGGTAGCCGTCCATCTCGGGCATTCTTAAATCAAGAACGACAAGGTCGAAGTTTTGCTTGGCGGCGACATCGAGAGCCCGGGCGGGGTTGGAAAACGCCTTCACATCGCAGCCGATTTGTTCCAGCAAGGCGCCGATGAAGATCAACTGGTCTTCATTGTCATCGATAGCCAGAATTTTTGGTTTTTGAGATTCAGGGAAGTCGTTAATCATGATCATCCTTGGCAATGCTTTGCGATATTTTTGCCGTTGAGCGCGATCCTTGGCTGGGCGGGGTGATGTCGAGAACCCGTTGAGCCATACGCAGCTGATTATCCAGAACATGAGGGTCCACGGGTTTAAAGAGAAAGTCATTCGCGCCGCTGGAGAACGCCCTGCAGTAGTCTTCGGCGGAGTTTTTTTTGCCCGTCATAATGAAGACGAACGTATTCCTGGTGTTGGGACGCTTGCGAATTTTTTGGCACAGCGCCAGACCGTTCATTCCGGGCATCATCCAGTCGCTGGCGACGATGGAGACGGGCTCCTTATCGAAAATAGCCCAGGCTTCTTCGGCGCTGGCCGCCGGCACGGGTTGGTGCCCCAGGTTTTTCAGCGCGGCCGCAAGGATTTTAAGCGTCGTCGGCTCGTCATCGACGATTAATACTTTCATATTCCCTCCTCATGCGCGTCGAAGCGTTGAGCCCTTTGCCGGCGCAACGGGCCGGTCCAAATGATGAAGGAAGACAATGGTGAGTTGCTCTCGGGCGCGCGTGGAGCCGTCGCTCCCTCCCGAGGCCCGCGCGGGGCGGGCTGATGCTGACCTAAAGCTGTCAGCGCTGCGAATGTTCTATATAAATTATATGTCAGCTTCCTGCGGTGTCAAGCGGGCAAAAAAATAGGATTTTTTTTATACTTATCCTCGATGATCGAAGTTCGAGAATTACAAAAAAGTTATGGCTCGGTCCGGGCCGTTGACGGCGTCGGTTTCGCCGTCAACGAGGGGGAAATCGTCGGTTTTTTGGGCCCCAACGGCGCGGGCAAAACAACCACGCTGAGAATTTTAGCCGGGTCCTTGCCTCAAGACGGCGGCACCGTGCGTATTTTGGGCCGGGACCATGCCTCGGATGCCCTGGGCTTGAAGCGCCGCATCGGTTACCTGGCTGAGAACAACCCCATCTACGAGCATATGGAAACCAGCGAATACCTGTTCTTTTTATGGTCGGCGCGAGCCTTGGCCGGCCGCGATGCTTTCCGGCGGCGTTTAAAGGAGGTCGTCGCTTCCTGCGGTTTGGCCACGGCCCTGGGCAAGGACATCGGCGAACTCTCGAAGGGGTACCGTCAGAGGGTGGGTCTAGCGGCCGCGATTCTGCATGACCCGGAGGTTTTATTTTTGGATGAGCCGACCAGCGGGCTTGATCCCATCCAGGCCAGGGAAGTCCGCGAATTAATTTTAAATCTTAAGTCGCAGGGCAAAACCATTTTGCTGTCGACCCACATTCTTCCCGAGGTTCAGGCTGTTTGCGATCGAGTGCTGATTATCCATCGAGGGCGCTTGGTCGCGGACCGGACCTTTGCGGAGCTTTCCGGTTCGCAGGAGCATCTCATCACCGTCGGCTTCGCGCGTTCGTTGTCGAACGGGGAAACCCAGCTGGGGAGCATACCGGGTTTGATCGCCCTGGAGGGTCCCGTGAGCGCCGAAGGAGTTAAGGAGTTCACCTACCGCGTGCGCGCAAGCAGGGATATCCGGCGCGAGATTTTCGATTTGGCGGCGCAAAAGAAACTCCCCTTGATCGAGCTGAAGATGGAGCGCAAATCGCTGGAGGAAATTTTTCATGAGCTCACCCGCTAAAACGGAGCGTCCGCAGCTTAAGGCCGCGCCTGGGGGCTCCCGGTTCTCCGGACTTTTGGTCATCGCTAAAAAAGACTTGGCGGAAATGCTCAATTCCCCGATGGCGTATGTGCTGTACGTCATTTTTCTTTTGGTCACCGGATATTTTTTCGCTCAGCCCTTGTTCGTGGTCAATCAGGCCAATCTGGCGCAGTTTATGGATTTGGTTCCCTTGATCCTGGTCTTTTTGACGCCCGCGGTCACCATGCGGCTATTCGCTGAAGAATTGAAAACCGGAACGTTCGAGATTCTGGTTTCCTTGCCGCTGAAAACTTATGAAATCGTCATCGGCAAATACCTGGCGGGTTTGGGCGTGATCAGCCTGGCGCTGCTGTTGACCGGAATTTATCCTCTGATCCTTGAGTTTTTGGGGGAGCCGGATTGGGGCGCCGTGATCGGCGCTTATCTGGGCAATTGTTTTTTGGTCGCGGCTTTGGCGGCTATCGGGGTTTTCGCCTCGAGCCTGACCAAAAATCAGGTGATCGCCTATCTGGTGGCGTGGGCCGTGGGTTTCGCTTTTTTTCTGGCGGGCAAGGTCATTGTTTTTGTCCCGTATCCGTTATCCGAAATCGTCAATTTTCTCGGCTTTGACGCTCATGTGGAAAATATCGCGCGCGGCGTTTTAGACAGCCGGGATATTCTTTATTTCGTCAGCTTGGCGGGATTTTTCTTGACCCTGCCGCTGCTTCGATTTGAACGGCGCTTGCGGGGCTCTTTTGTGGCGGCTCGGAGGAATTCATGACGAAAGTCCCCGGCGGCCGATTCTTGGCGCGCGGGCGCGGCGTTTTGTTCAACCAGGCCAAAGGCGGCGCGGGCGCGGTGCTTGGCCTGGTCGTTTTTTTGGCTTCAGTCAACATGGCCGGCCAGCTTGCGTACGGACGGCTCGACATGTCCGAAGGCCGGGTGTATTCGCCGTCGAAAGCCAGCAAAAGGATTTTGAAATCCCTCGAGGACCCGGTCATCGTCAAGTGTTATTTTTCCAGGGAACTGCCCCAGCCTTATGCCACGTACCGGGATTATTTAAAGGACCTGCTGCGGGCCTATGCAAATTATGGAGGGGAAAATTTCGAATACCGTTTTATCGATTATTATCAGGACGACGCCAAGTTCAAAAGCGAGGCGCTGTCCATGGGCGTGGCTCCGGTGCGCCTGACTCAAATCGCCAAGGATAAGTATGAAATTAAAGACGGCTTCATGGGCGCGGTCCTGCTCTACGGCGATAAAAAGGAAACGATCCCTGTCATCCGGGACATCGCCGGGCTGGAATACGATTTGACCACCCGGATCAAAAAAATTACGGCCAAGGAGCCGCGCGTGGCGGGCATCCTGCGGGGCAAGGGAACGCCGGGATTGGCTCCGGAATTGACCCAGGCCGTTCATGAGAATTATGAGACCCGGGATATTGATTTGACTCAACCGTTGGACCCTGGCCGTTACCCGAAGTCCTTGATTGTTTTGGGCCCAAGGGAGAATTTTTCAGACGGAGAGCTGGCGAAGCTCGAACAGATGATTTTAGCCGGGGTGCCCGCCGCCTTTTTTTTGGATGCCAAGGAAGTCAACATGGAATCCGGCGCTTTTTTTGCGTCCAATCTTGAAACCGGCCTGGGGCGGCTGCTGGGGCATTGGGGGCTGGAGTTGACCAAGGGCTTTGCCCTTGATTTGCAGAATCAAAATATTTCCATTCAGCAGCGGGCGGGCCCGTTCCTGATCAATAATATCGTCAGTTATCCCTTAATGCCTATCATTACTGGCCTGTCCGAAGAAAGCCCCGTTACTAAAGACATGGATCAGGTGATGCTGCCGTTCGCCAGCCCGGTTTCGACGGCCAATGTGAAAGCGGGGCGCGTGGAAATTTTGGCGAGGACCACGCGGCTTTCCTGGATGAAGCAGAATCTCGTCAGTTTGTCGCCGCTCGCCGATTTTAATCCGGCGGAGGAGGATCCGCGCGGCCCGTTTGCGATGGCGGTGACTCTGGAAGGCCGTTTTGCGGCCATGTTTCCGGCGCCGCCGGCTGATTTGGCTAAAAGCACGCCGCTCGTTGCGGGCCCATGGCTGACCGAAAGCAAAAACGATATTCGGATTTTTCTCGCGGGCACGTCCAAGCTGGTCGACACCAATATTCCAGCCGACCGTTCCAATCAAATTTTCTTTTTAAACGTCGTGGATTGGTTGAGCGAAGACGCGGATTTGGTGGCCGTGCGTTCCAAAGGCGCGAAATTGCGGCCGTTCACCCGCGCCCTTAGCGATCACGCCCGGCAATTGGTCAAATTCGCGGCTATGCTGCTGATGCCGGCCGGGGTTGTGGCTGCCGGCGTCGCGAATTGGCGCCGCCGCCGTCGCTGGAAAGCGCTTGTCCGGGACAGAATTTTGGCGTCTTAATGCGATTTTCCACCGTCAAGGCGCTGTGGATTTCAAGCGGCGTTATTTTAGCCGCCGTTATCGCTTTTCAAGCCGGGCGCGGCCTTTTTGAATCGAAGCGCTTTCCTCCGTTTTTGTCCAAAACCAAGGATCCGGAAAATAACATCGTCCAAATTTCGATTGAGCGGTTGTTTTTCGACAAAATCACTCTTGAGAAAAACGCTCAGGCATGGCGCATGACGTCGCCCGTGGATTATCCGGTTCAGGACAATGCGGTCAAGGATATGGTCCAGGCCCTAGCTTCGGCCGTCGTCGAAGAGAAAATTTCCGAGCGCAAAGATAAATTTCTTGATTTTGAGCTGGACCAAGCGAGAAGCATCAGGCTGACCGTTCGCAACAGCCGGGGCAAAACCGCGCTTGATGGGCGCATCGGCAAGCAGCTCTCAGGCAGTTGGGACCGGTCCTATTTCGCGTTTGAGGGTTCATCGACGGCGTATGTGGTCAAAGGCCTGCCCCGTTATTATTTTGAGAAAAGGCCCAATGATTTAAGGAGCCGTCTGATGTTCGAGGCGTCCAAAGAGAGAGTCGCGGCGGTTATTCTTTCTGCCGGAAAAAAATCCGTCGCGATTAAGCGCGACGGCAATGTATGGAAGGTCGGGGGCAAGCCGGCCAAGGAAGACAAAGTCGGCGAGATCATCGGGATGTTCGGTTTTCTTGAGGCGAACGATTTTGCCGAACCCTGGGAAACCAAGGACGGGTTGAAAAAGTTGGGGCTGGAGGGCCGCCCGGCGACGATTGCGGCTAAAATCGAAACCCTTGACGGCAAAAAATATGAGCTGTTGATCGGCCATAAAAAAGACACGATGTACTTCGCCAAGCTGGCGGATCAGCCCGTGATCTGGAAACTGGCCGATTGGAAAGTCAGCCCGTTGTTGATCAAAGAAGACGATTTACGCGCGGCAAAAACATCATCCTCGAATTAGCGGCCGTTTTTTTCAAAACAAATCCGAACAATCTTCGGTATACCCGCAGTTTTGACAAATTTTTTTGCATTTGGCCTTAAGCCAATCCTTGAACCCGCAGCGCGGGCATAAATCCTCTCCTCCCGGCCCGGCTTGAGGTTTTCCGTCGGCAACGGCGCCGTCTTTTTCGTCATCCATCATTCTTTTCCGAACAGCCGGTAGAACCATCCGACCACGCCTTTTTTATGCAGCGGGCAGTCTGTTTTAGGCTCTGTGCCGGGAGCAAAAAGTTCTTCGCGTCTTTGTTTGCAGCCGGCTACGGCCAGCAGATTTGTTTGTGGATCCACGGTTTTGGCCACCAAGCCTTCGGGCCGGGTGAATTTTTCTTCCGGATAATCCTGAAGCATTTTGCTCATGAATTCGGCCCAGAGGGGGAGGGCGTCTTTGGCGCCGGAAGCATTGACGGGTATATGCTCGTCATGACCCGCCCAAACGCCGGCGGCCAACTGCGGGGTAAATCCGATAAACCAAGCATCACGGCCGTCATTGGTGGTTCCCGTTTTTCCGGCTGCGGGTCTGTTGCCGAACCAAAGGGACAAGCTCTTGGCCGTCCCTTCCGCGACCACGCTTTCAAGCATCGCGCTCATAAGGTAGGATGCGGCCGGACTAAGAACGGATTCGCGTTCAAAGGCCGTGAACTCAAGCGTGCGGCCTTCGGCGTCTAAAATCGCGCTGATGAGATGGGGTTTGACGCGGAACCCGCCGTTGGCAAACGCCGCATACGCGGCGGTCATTTCCAGGAGCGTCACCTGGGACACGCCGAGGGCCAGCCCAAGATTTTCTTCGAGCGGGCTGGTGATCCCGAGCCCTCGAGCAAGGCGGGCGACGGCCGAGGGGCCGACCCGGCGCGCCAAATCAAGCGTGGCCGCGTTTAAGGAGAGAGCCAGCGCTTGGCGCACGGTCACCGTGCCCCGGTAGACGCCGTCGTAATTTTTAGGCTCCCAAAATCCGCCGTTTGCTCCCTTGGGATAGCGCCGCGGCTCATCAAGCAACGGGCTGATCATGGTCCAGCCTTTTTCCAGCGCCGCCGCGTAAACGAAGGGTTTGAAGGCGCTCCCCGGCTGCCGGGCGGCTTGCGTCGCCCGGTTGAATTGGCTTTGACGGAAGTCTTTGCCTCCGGCCAAGGCCAGGATGCGTCCGGTATGCGGATCGATGGCCGTTAGCGCCGCCTGATGCCGGGCGCGGGCCACGGCGCGCTGGGCCGCGATTTGCATCAAGGGGTCCATGGTCGTATGGATGGTCAGTCCCAGGCGAAAGAGTTGTTCTTCGCTGAAGCGCTCCAGCAGGTCGCGCAGCAATTCGGCGGTGAAATAGGCGTATTCATTGGCGGATTCATCCCCCAGGCGCGATGGCCGGGCCGTCATGGGTTCAGCCGCCGCCGACTTAAATTCGTCTTGTGAAATCCATTCTTCTTTATGCATCAGGGATAGAACGCGGTTTCTGCGCGTTCTGGCGATTCCCGGATCGCGCAAAGGGTTAAAACGATAGGGCGAGGGGATAATGGCGGCGAGCGTCGCTGATTCGGCCAGGGTCAGCTCCGAAAGATTTTTGCTGAAGTAAAATTGGGCCGCTGCTCTGACGCCCGCGATGCTGACATGCCCGTCTTGCCCCATGTAAATGTGATTAAGGTACATGGCCAGGATTTCATCTTTGTCGTAACGCAGTTCAAGGTAGCCGGCCACGGCCGCTTCCGCGGCCTTTCTCCAGAGCGTGCGCTTGGGGGTCAGGATGATGTTTTTCGCCAATTGCTGGGTGATGGTGCTGCCGCCCTGCATGGCGCGTCCCTTGACCAAGTTCATCCAAAGGGCCCGCGCAATGGCCGCCGGATCAATGCCCCAATGGCGGTAAAATCTTCGATCTTCAGCCGCAACGACGGCTAATTTTAGGCGCCGGGGGATGTCCTTGGCGGCGGCGGGATCGCGGCGGATTTTTTGTCTGCCCGAAAGCTCGGCGATTAATTCGGGTTCAAAGGCGATTTGAGTTTGAAGGCCGCCGTCGGGTCCGATGATGGTCCAGCCGTTGTCGTTATTGGGAGTCAAGCTCACCAAAGCCGGCTGCTGCGCGATGATGGGCAGTTCGAAACCTCGGACATAAATATGGATCAGCGTTTGATCGAGAGCGTAATCTCCCGGAGCCGATAACGGGGCGTGAGTTTGCCTGTAACCCAGGCGCTTCAGGCGCTCGATCAATCGATCCGGGGAGATATGGACGCCTTCTCCTAGAATAAACGGAGCGGCATACACTTTGGTTGGGAACGCTTCCCCCAAACCGCCCAGCACAAGCTTCGAAAGTTTGCGATCCGCATAGAAAATCAGCCCGGCCAGGATGACGACGACGATCGCGATCAGGGCGCGCAACGCTTGTTTGAATTTTTTGGTGAATCGCCGGCGCCGGCCCATCATCGGTTGTCAGAGAAGATTCAACAGGTAACCGGCCAGCAGCGTTTGGGGCAGGGCCACGGCGACCATGGCCAACGCGGTTTTTTTGCCGGCATTGGCCGCAACCAGGCTGATTTCCGTGAAATCCGTGACCACGCCGGCTTGAAGAAAGACAAAAGCGCTGCCCAAAGCCGCTGTTTGCCGGTAGATTTCGAAAGCGACCGGGGACGATCCCTCCGAGCAAATTTCAATGGCGCTCGCTGCGACGAGCGCGGCCAAGGGGCCTGTGGCGCCCCGGCCCATATAGCCGCCGATCCAATGCCCGAAATGGGCGCTGATGACGGCTGATAATAAAATGCCCAGGGAAATCCAGGGCAACGTCATCCCCGTCAGGCTGAGGAACGCATCCCTTAACCGGGGCCACAGCACAGCCGGTTTTTTATTGACGTGGAATTCTTCCCTCAACAGCGTCCAGGGTCCTTTGTTCGTTCGAACCTTCCCGTAGGGATTGGCTTCGATCAAGCCTCGCCGCCAAAGGGCCGCAACCGCCAGTCCCGTGACGATGGAAATGACAAACGCGAGCCCGACGATCAGCAGGCCTTTTTGTCCGAAGAGGCGTATCAGCAGCACCGTGGTCGGCAATGACGCCCAGGGTGAAGCCATGAGAAAAGACAGGAAAGCGGCCGGCGACGCCCCTTTTTTATAAAGCTCAACGGCAATGACCAGGCATCCGTGCGAACACGACGATGCGGCAAAGCCCAGGGCCGAGCCTTTGACGACATCACTCCATCCGCCTCGGCCCAAGGCTGAGGAAATCAGTTCTTTGGGAATAAAAACATCCACAATAGAGGCGATGAGAAGGCCCAGGGCAAAAGCCGGACCAATCAGGCGGAGGTATCCCCAGAAGGACGCTTGGGCCGCGTGAAGAGGATCGATGAAGAAGCCGCCGAAAAGAACAACGGCGCAAGCGAAATAAACGGCCGGCGTGAAAAAACGCCGCCAACGCCGGGCCGCTATGTTGACGGGTTCGGTTTTGACCAGAGATTTTTTGGCTTCGAATGCGCGCAGGCAATGGATGGAACAAAAGACTTCGTCATGGGCCGCCAAGCGGCCTTCCATGCCGCAAATCGGATCGCGCTTATCCATGGTTTGTATCATACTAAGGAGGCGGCTGATGGCTGGATTAAACAAAGAACATTGCGTTCCTTGCCGGGTGGGCGCTCCTCTCTTGCCCGACGCTGACATTGCGCGATTGAATCAAGAGATTCCGGATTGGCGGGTGATCGAGGCCGAGGGCATCAAACGCCTCGATCGTGTTTTTAAATTTTCGGATTTCGCGCAGGCATTGGCCTTCGTCAATAAAGTGGCGCAAGCGGCCGAAGAAGAGGGCCATCATCCCGCTCTTCTTTTGGAATGGGGCCAGGTGACGGTCACATGGTGGACGCATAAAATCCGCGGGCTCCATCAGAACGATTTTGTCATGGCCGCGAAAACGGACGGGCTTTATCGCGGTTAAAGTGTGCTGAAGAGCCGGTCGCCGCAATCGCCCAGGCCCGGAACAATATAGCCGTTGTCGTTTAACACCTTATCCACGGCAGCGACATAAAGATCCACGTTAGGGTGCGCTTTGCGCAGGATATCGACGCCCGCTTGCGAGGCGATGAGGGAAATCATTTTGACCGTTTTGGCGCCGTGTTTCCTTAAAAGATCGACGGCGTAGACGGCCGAGCCGCCGGTGGCCAGCATGGGATCGACCAAAAACGTCCAAGCTCCGGGCGCGATGTTCGGGATTTTGGAATAGTAATGCACCGGCTTTAACGTGCGTTCATCTCGAAACAGGCCGATGTGCCCCAAGATGGCGTCGGGCAAAAGCTCGGCCATGCCGTCGACCATGCCTAAACCCGCCCGCAAGATGGCCACCAGCACAACGGGCATGGCCAGCGTCAGTCCTTTGGTTTTGGCCAGGGGGGTTTCGACGAAGGCGCTTTTAACGGGCGCCCCCGCCAGCGCCTCCAGGAGCAGGATGCGGGCCGCCTCTTTCAAATGCCAGCGGAAATCGCGTGATTCTGTTTTTTTGGAGCGCAGTTCGGCCACGTGTTGGCCCAAAATAGGGTGGCGGACAAGATGAACGCCCTTCATTTACAACTTGACCTCAGCCGGCAGGAGCTCTTCCATGTTTTTAATGCGCTGTTGATAAACGGGAAAATCCTGGCAGAGCTTGGCGACCTCGTCCTTGATGGATTTCAATTTGGAGTCATTGTCTTTGGCCATGACCGCTTCGTCGATCCACGCGGCGATGGCCTCCATTTCCTTGGGGCCCATGCCGCGGGTGGTGACGGCCGGGGTGCCGATTCTGATGCCGCTGGCGATCACGGGTTTTTGGGGATCGTAGGGGATGGTGTTTTTATTGACCGTGATTCCCGCCTTATGAAGGAGAGACTCGGCCTCTTTCCCGGTGACGTTTTTGCCCCGCAAATCGGCGCTGAAGAGATGGCAATCCGTGCCTCCGGCCACGATGCGGAATCCCCTCTGCTCCAGAAGCTTGGCCAGCAGGCGGGCGTTGTGGAGAACCTGGGTTTGATATTTTTTGAAAGGGTCGCCCATCGCTTCCGTGAAGCAAACCGCTTTGGCCGCGATCACATGCATCAAGGGGCCGCCTTGATTGCCGGGGAAATTCGTTTTGTCCAAATTAGCGGCCAGGGCCGAAGTGGATAAAATGAATCCGCCCCTGGGGCCGCGCAATGTTTTGTGCGTCGTCGAGGTGACGAAGTGGGCGTGGGGCGTGGGGTTGGGATAAATGCCCGCGGCGATCAAGCCCGCGTAATGAGCCATGTCGCAGAGAAGGTAAGCGCCTACGGAATCCGCGATTTCGCGGAAACGCTTCCAGTCCAATGTCCGCGAATAATTGGACGCTCCGGCTACGATCATTTTGGGCTTTTCTTTTTGGGCGATTTTGGCCGCCTCGGCGTAATCGATGGTTTCGGTTTTAGGGTCCACTTTGATAGGGGCGATTTGGAAAAGCCGCCCCGCCAGATTCAGCGGATGGCCGTGGCTGAGATGTCCGCCGTGATCCAAAGCCAGCGAGAGGATTTTTTCGCCCGGGGTCAACACCGAGAAATAGGCGGTCAGGTTGGCTTGGGTGCCCGAATGCGGCTGCACATTGGCGTGCTCCGCTCGATAAAGCTTTTTGACCCGGGTGATGGCCAATTCCTCGCAAACGTCCACGAATTCGCAGCCGCCGTAATAGCGCTTGCCGGGGTATCCTTCGGCGTATTTGTTGGTCAAACTTGAGCCCAACGCCGCCAGGACGGCTTCCGAAACGTAGTTTTCGCTGGCGATGAGCTCAAGGCCTTCCTCCTGACGGCGGGTCTCCTGATAAACGGCTTTGTAAATTTCCGGATCGGTTTTCATCAGCGCCTCGAGCATCATGCCTCCCTATTGTTAATTTGCGGATTTTGAGATTTTTTCGAGCATATTCTTGAGCGAATTTTTGATTTCTTCCAAACATTCGCGGTACACGTTTTCCGGGCTGCCGATGGGATCGGGCACATCCCGGCTTTTTTCGGAAACCGGCCCCTCGGCGCCGAATTCTTTGAGAAGAAAGGTTTTGCCGGCGGCTTGGGGGAAGTGTTCGGCGATGTATTTTTTATGGGTTCGTTCCATAACCAGAATGCTGTCGGCCCAGGTAATTAACCGCTCGTCAAGGGGCGTGGGCGTGTGTTCCAGATTCGAGACGCCTTCTTCGGCCAGAAGCTTGACGACCTGGCTTGGGATGGGGAATTGAGGATTGGCGTAAATGCCGGCTGAAGCGGTTTCAATATCCCTGCCGCCGCGCATTTTTTTAAGCAAATGCTCCGCCATCACGCTGCGGCAAGTGTTGCCCGTGCAGACGAAGAGAAATTTCATTGACGGTTCAGCAGCCGTTCGATTTTTTGTTGAGTGATCGCTCCCTCGCGCAAAATACGCGGCGGCGACACGGATGCGTCAAGCACCGTCGAGGGGTTCCTCCGCCGTATTTGTTCAGGTTCCACTGCGATATATTTTGCCGCTTTTTTAACCATCGCGGGAATGTCGCGCAAGCGCACGGGTTCCGGACCTCCCGATCGGTTGGCGCTGGTGGCCAGCACCGGCCTTTTGCACAGGCGAAGAATCGTTCGGGCCAAGGCATGATCGGGGACGCGGATGCCGATGGTCGGGCCGCCTGAGAGGCGTCGGCCCAGAGCGTTCGCTTTAAAAACGACGGTCAGCGGTCCGGGCCACAGGCGTTTGGCGAGGCGGTGCAGCGGTTTTTTCAGCGACCGTCGATCGATATAACGCGCGATCAACGCGGCATCAGGCAAAAGAAGCTGCAGCGGTTTGTCGAACGCGCGTCCTTTGGCCAGATAAATGCGGCGCTTCGCGCCGGCATCGAGGCCGTCGGCCGCCAGGGCATAAACCGTTTCCGTCGGGAAAATGACCAAATAACCCCGGCGCAGAGCCCCGGCTATTTGCTTGATTTCATGCGGAAGAGTTTTGAGTTTTGCCGCCATGTTCCCAGACTACGGTGATTTCTCCCAGGATTTTACCTTTGTGTTCAAGCGCGCGCCCGACATCGGCGGCCCGGCCGCGGATGATTTCTTCATACTCTTTCGTCAGTTCGCGGCCGATGACTAATTGCGATTGAGGCCAGGCTTCGGCGATTAAGCCGATTGTGGCCGTCAGGCGGTGGGGGGATTCGTAAAAAACGACGGCTTTGCGGTCGCTGCGGCAAGCCGCGAGTTGTTTTCGGATTTTTCTGGGCGCTCTTGGAAGAAATCCCAAAAAGACGAAACCGTCGCGGCCCAGCCCCGACGCGCTCATGATGGCGGCTGCGGCCGAAGGTCCGGGGATGGGGATAATTTTAAATTGAGCGCAACGGCTCAGACGCTCGATGAAACGCGCTCCCGGGTCCGAAATGCCGGGGGTGCCGCTGTCCGATACCAAGGCGATCGTTTTGCCGGCCATCGTTTCAATCAAGCGATCGATGGCCGCCGGCGAATGTTCGTTGAGGCGCATAAGCGTTTTACCCTCGATGCCGTGGGCGGATAGAAGTTTCCTGGTGACGCGCGTATCCTCGCATAGGATGAGATCCACGGAGCGTAAAACATCGAGCGCGCGCAGCGTGATGTCTTGGAGATGGCCGATGGGCGTGGCGACGACGAAGACTTGTCCGGTCGCGTGAGTCAGCAGGGCAATGGAGCCGCGGGCGCCAGAAGCCGGTTCGTCAAGCTGCCGGCTAAGCGGCAGATATAATCGAGGTCTTCGGGGCCAAGGACCAATTCCGTCGGGAAGTGAATGTTCAAGACGCCGATCACCGCGCCTTGTCCGTCCCTGATCGGAAGCGAAAGGAATTGAAAATTGCCGCCCAGTGTGATGTTTTGGTGGACGAACAGTGGATCCTTGCGCGGGTCCCTGAGGTAATAGGGTTCGCCCGTTTGGTAAACATGCCCGGCGATGCCTTGCCCCGGCGCCAGCGTCAATTTTTTGACATGGTCCATCACGTCCTTGGAGAATCCTCGCGCGGCGACGATGCGCAGGAACCGGGATTTCGGATCAAGGAGCATTAAGGACCCGATTTTTGCTCGGGCGTGCATTAGAATACTGTCCAGCGCGTTTTCCATCATCTCGGTAAAAATTCGATTTATGCTATTTTAGGCATTGGCCGCAATGTTGAGTAGGGTCTTTAGGGTTTTTTTCGAGGTCCCAAAGGCCTAGGGATAAGTGGGTCTTTTTCTGTGATCGCGATTATTTTAATTGTCGCTCTCGCTTACGCTTTCTATAACGGCCTTCATGATGCCCCGGTCATCTTGGCCCAATTGTCGTCTTCCCGGAGCATTCGTCCCGTTACCGCCCTCATCCTCACCAGCGCGATGGAATTTTTAGGAGCGGTTTTCTTTTCCTCGATGGTGCTCAAGACCATGTCCTTTGCAAATATTTCCGGCTATTGGATTTCACCTGCGGCGGCCGGTGAAATCCAGATGTTCGCCCTGACCGGCCTTCTCGTGGCTCTTGTGTTCAATATGGCGACCTGGTATTTGGGATTCCCTTCCTCATCCACGCACGCCCTTTTCGGAGCCATGACCGGCGCTGCGCTGGCCTTGGGCTCGTCCGGAGGCGTGTTGTTGTTGGCTATGGGCAAGCTGTTCGTCGTTTTAGTGGCGAGCGCGATCGCCGGCGGCACGCTCGGGTATTTATTGACCGCCGGTTTGCATCAATTACACATTCCTCGCGATCTCGGCTGGGCCACCGTGCCTGCGGCCAACGGTTTTTTAGGGAGTCTCATGGCCCTTCTTCACGGCGCCAACGACATGCCCAAGAGCCTGGGCCTTTTTTTGCTGGCGTTAGGCGTGCGGCCGCTCGATGCCTGGGCCGCGGCTATCGAACAATACGCGCCTTTCATTTTCGCGGCGGCGATCAGCCTGGGCGTGCTCTTCGGTGAAAACAGAATTTTAAGAACCTTGGGCTTGCGAATTTTTTCCATCCAGCCCCTTCAGGCGTTCGGCGCCAGCATCGTGGGCGCAGGGACGCTCGGCGCCTGCACGGCGTTGGGGTTTCCGGTGTCCTCGACCCAAATTCTAGTCGGCTCCATGCTCGGCGCCGGCGCCTCTCAAAATCCCAAAGCCGTGCGCTGGCTTGTGGTCGGTGAGATTTTGCTATCTTGGGTCGTAACCCTTCCGGCTTGCCTGGTCTTGGGTTATATCACCGCAACGATCTTAAGCTGATGTTTTGGATTTTCCGGAAACGTTTTAATTTTTACCACCTGCTGTCCGAGCAGGCTAAGAAAAGCCGGGAAACCCTGGAAGCGCTGGTCGTGTTCATGGATCAGCCCGGCAAGGACATGCGCGAGAAGGTGAAGCTTCTGGAGAAGGAAGCGGATCTTAAAAGAACCGATCTCGTCAATGCGTTGAACGCCTCGTTCGTCACGCCGATCGATCGAGCGGATCTGTACGAATTTTCCCGCGCCTTGGACGATATGGCTGATTATGCCAGGTCCACGGTCGCGGAAATGACGGTTTTCGAAGTAGCCCCGACCCCTCACTTGAGGGAAATGGCCGTGGCCCTCGAAAACGGCGCCCGGCTTTTAGTCGAAGCGGTGAGCCTGTTGCCCGAGTTGCGCCGCCGGGGCGAGGCTATCGCCGAGCTTTTGATCAAGGTTAAAAAACTGGAAAATTTTACCGAGAAAATTTATCGCCGGGCCTTGCGCGAGCTTTTTGAGTCGACGGACGTGATTTCGATTTTGAAAACCAGGGAAATCTACCGGCATTTGTCCAACGCCGCGGACCGGATGGATCAGGCGGCCAACATCCTGGGCGATATTTTGGTGAAATCAGCATAAGGAAATTAATTGAAGGAGAACACGATGAGCAAAAAACAACGGGCGTGGAATCAACGGTCCTCGCCGGCCGTTGCCGCCGCTTTTATTTCTATTTGTTTATTTTCTTCCGGCGTTTTCGCCGACCAGACATTGGTCATTTACCATACCAATGATATTCATGGGTATATTTCCGCCCGCGAGGCGACCTTCCATAAGGAAAATCCCAAGCGCTTGATCGGGGGTTTCGCGGCGTTGGCTGCAGTCGTCAAAAAAGAGAAACACCCGCGCCTTCTGCTTGATTCCGGCGATCTCTTTTTTGCTTCGCCGGAGGGCAATTTAACGATGGGGGAAAGCGTCGTAACCCTGGCCAACGCTTTGGGTTTTGCCGCCGGCGCCATCGGCAATCATGAGTTTGATATGGGAGAAAAACGTTTGGGGGAGATCGCCAAAAAAGTCAAATTTCCTTTATTGGGGGCCAATATTTTAAATCGCCTCTCCAAAAAAAGCGGTCCGTCCGCCGCCGCTGCGGCCGCCGCCGCGGCAGCGGCTGGGGAAACCAGGGCCGCGCCGCAAGAACGGCCCGAATACGCCACGCCTTATGTGATCCGCGATGTGGCCGGGCTCAAAGTGGGTCTCATCGGTTTGATCACGCCGGCGACGCCGACCGTGACCCTGCCGAAGCATGTTCGCAAGCTCAAATTTCCCAGGCCCGTCAATGTCGCCAAGGATTTGGTCGCCGAGCTCAAAAAACAAGGCTGCGACCTGGTTATCGTGTTGTCGCATATCGGCTGGGCCAAGGCGGGCGAGGAGTTCGAGGATGACAAATATCTGGCTAAAAACGTCCCCGGCATCGATGTGATTTTGGGCGGGCACAGCCATACCCGTTTGGAGCGGGCGTATCAGGATGAAAGCCACAAAACCATCATCATCCAAAGCGGGTCGTACCTTTCCGCGGTCGGGCGTTTGGAGTTGACGTTGGACGGCGGCAAAAAAATAAAGCGCTTTGATCATCGTCTCATCGATCTTTGGATCGATCAAGTCGGAGAGGATCCGGAAATATTAACCATCGCAAAACCATATAAGGATAAAGTCGACGCCAAGCTGGCCGCGGTCGTGGGCGAGGCTAAAAGCGATCTGTTCCCCAACCGCGACGGCGAATCGGTGTTGGGCAACGCCATCGCCGACGCCATGCGTTTGCGCGCCAAGGCGGATATCGCGATGCAGAACCCCGGCGGCATCCGTTCCCCGATCCCGGCCGGCGCCATTACGCTGCGCCAAGTTTACGCAACCTTGCCGTTCGACAATACCATCGTGACCATGGAGTTGACCGGCGGCCAGATCAAGGAAATCGTGGAAGCAACGCTGGCCGACGATAAGGGGAAGATGCAGATTTCCGGGCTTCGCCTGCGTTATGATCCCAGGCGTCCCAAAGGCCACCGTTTGACGGACCTCCGGATCGACGGCAAGCCCATCCTGGTTACCAAAAGCTACCTGGTGGCCACCAACAGTTTTTTAGCCGACGGCGGCGACGGCTACGGCACCTTTTTGCGGGGTGAAAACAAGAAGGACTCCGGGGTTTTGCTGCGCGACGCTTTTGTCGAATATGTGCGCATGAAAAGCCCGGTCGCCCCCGGCATGGACGGGAGAATCGCATCCGAGTGAAAGAAAAAATCGTCAAGTTTTTCACCGGCATCAAACGGTTTCTACTGGTCGCCGTCTGCCTCCTGGCCGTGGGCACGGCTTGGAAAATCATCGACTTGCGCCGGCGCGTCGACGAATTGGCGGTGTTCACGGAAAAAGTTTTGACGCTGCGCCTGAACATGATCGAGGAGCACCTGGCCATGTCGGCCCAGGCGATGGGAGCCTGGTCGAATCAGTCCGGGCCTCAGGCGACCAAGGCCTTGGGAAGCCTGCTCAGGGTCAGTCCATGGCTTGAGGAAATTTCCTTGATCGCTCCCAGCGGTGAGGGTTCCTTGACCTTAATCCGCTCCAGCAACGGCATCGCGGAAAAAGCGTCGAACGGGTCGTTGAAAAGCAGCCCGCTGTTCGCGGCGCACGAGAAGGGCCAGGTCGTGGTTTCTCCGCTTGAATACGGGCCCGATAAAATCCCCGTGTTTCATTTAAGCTATCCCTTGGACGGCCGCGAAGGCGGTTTCATCCTGGCCAGAGTCAATTTATGGGATTTTTTAAAACCCCCGACCGCCACCGCCCAGGAACTTTTGGGCCATCGTTTCGATTTGGAACTGCGCGACCGGCAAGGCAAGCTCCTGGCGCATAAAACAAGCCCGGATCCGCTGAAAACCGTCATGGCGCGTTTTTTTTCCGCGCGGGTGGAATCCAAGGAATTGGGCTTCGATATTCAAGTTTCGGCCAATCGCGCCGCGATCAACGAAACGTTTAAGCCGGCCCGTGACTTTTGGGTGGCTTTGGCCGTCGCCGGCGTCATGGCTGCGCTGTTGTAAGCCTGATGGCGGAGACCCCCTCGTCCTCGTGGGCGTCGACGGCGCTTAGAGTGTTCGTTGCATTCGCAGCCGTTCATTTTTTGGTGGCGGGATTTAATATCAAAATCGGGCTCGATTACGACGACACATTGTCGTTTTCCACGCCCGCGTTCAGCAAAGCATTCGCGGCCGTCAATGAGCAGGGCATCAAACCCATGAGCCCTGAATTCTGGCAGATCGTCAACAGCAATCATCACCTTGAAGAACCCCGCTGGGGCGTGACGTGCTGGATGGCGCTGGCCAAGGCGTTTGGTTTCGACATCGTCATCATCACCGTGCGTTTGCCGGTTGATGCCGATGAGCTGGTCGCCAAGTGGGACTGGCTGCATGACGGCTTCATCTTCACCCGTGACAAGGCGTTGGTCATGAAGCGCCACCGTTATCTGTGTTTCATCGGGGATTCGGATTCGGATATGGAGGAGTGCCGCAAGGCCGGCATCTGGGCAATCCGCGCGCGCCGGTCCTCAAAAAGTTCGTATAAAGAAAATTATTCGCCGGGGAAATACGGCGAATGGATATTGCCGTTTACCGGTTGAGAGGACTGCAGGGGTCCCGCCTAGGGCGGGCCAGCGTCCTCGGAGCTCTGCGAAAGAGGAGAAAACAATGCGCAAACCATTGCTGGCCGCTAACTGGAAAATGAACAAAACCTTGGAGGAGGTCCGGGAATTCGCCCAGGAGTTCAAGCGCAAGCTTCCCCATGGAACCATCGGCCATGTCGATATCGTGATTTGCCCGGTGTTCGTGCATATCACGGCTCTGTCGCTGGATCATTTATTGCCGGCCGGTATCGCCGTAGGCGCTCAGGATGGTCATTGGGAGGACAAGGGGGCGTTTACCGGATGCGTTTCGCCGGCGATGCTCAAAGATTTGAAGGCGCGCTATGTCATTATCGGGCATTCGGAGCGGCGGCAGTATTTCCATGAAACCAACGAGATGCTCACCAAAAAATTGTTGGCCGCGCTTAAGGCGGGATTAATCCCCATTTTCTGCGTCGGCGAACGGCTCCAAGAGCGGGAAGAGGGGCGCACCTTTAAGGTCTTGGAGGAGCAAATGTCCGTTTTAAGGGATGTTCCGGCCGAGCTCGTGCCCGATCCTTCGTCGTTTGTGCTGGCTTATGAGCCTGTTTGGGCCATCGGCACCGGCAAAAACGCCGCGCCGGAGCAAGCCCAGGAAGTCCATCATTTTTTGCGCGAGACCGCGCGCCGCCATTGGGGCGCGGAGCGCGCCGAGGGCATGCGCCTGCTTTACGGGGGCTCGGTGACGCCCGAAAATTTTTCTTCGCTGGCCAACGGCCCGGATGTGGACGGGGGCTTGGTCGGAGGGGCCAGCCTTGATTCTCAAAAATTTTTAAGATTAATCGAAATTTTAACGGGAAAATAAAATGCCCGCACAGGAACAAGCGTTGACCGGTAAAGCGCCCGTGGGCATCGATCCGCGCCACGTGCATCTGACTCAGGAACATTTCGGGCTTCTTTTCGGCGCCCAAGCCAAGCCCCGCCGCTTGAAAGGCGTGCGCCAGCCCGGTTATTTCGCCGGATGGGAAACGGTCAAATTAATCGGTCCCAAAGGGGAAATCGAACATGCCCGCGTCGTGCATCCGTGGCGCCCGGTAACCCAGGTTGAGGTGACCAGGACGGACGCCATTGCCCTGGGCATTAAAGCTCCGTTGAGGAAGTCCGGGGATGTGGCCGGCTCAGCCGCGATTATTTTGGTTGGTCCGGCAGGCACGCTCGAGCTCAAAGAAGGCTGCATTGTGGCTTGGCGCCATATCCACATGAGCGCTGAGGAGGCTCGCTCGTTGGGATTGGGCCCCAATGATTTTGTCCGCATCAAAGCCGGCGACGGGTCGGGACGCGAAGTTATTTTTGAGTACGTTTGGGTGCGCGCGGCGCCCTGGTATTGCCTCGAATTTCATTTGGACACGGATGAGGCCAATGCCGCGGGCTTAAAAGGCGTTGAAGAAATCGAAATTTTAGGACGCCAGGAAGCCCCCGCAAACTACCGTGAGTTTTTTCCCGAAGAGTATGAGACGCCGGGCTGGCGGGACCTTGTCAAAAAATAGCCTTGACGAAAGGCTTTTCAAAGCTTAACCTTTAAGTATCCATGCCTAATCCGGAAATCACGGCCGACGACTTAGAACTTCTTTTAGAAACCAATCGTCTTCTCTCTTCCAAACTCGATATCGCGGAGCTGCTGTATTCCATTATGGATTTGGCCGGTCGCGTCATGAAGGTGGAGGCCAGTTCGGTCTTGCTGCTTGACGAGAAGAAAAAAGAGCTTTATTTCGACGTCGCCGTGGGCGGGGCCGGGGAAGAGATCAAAGGCATCCGTATTCCGCTGGGACAAGGCATCGCCGGCTGGGTCGCCCAGGAAGGAAAATCCGTCATCGTCAACGATGTCAGCAAAGACCAGCGTTGGAAAGGCGGCCCCGGCGGCTCTTCGGGTTTTGAAACGCGCCGGATGATGGCCTGTCCCCTGCAAGTCAAGGGCAAGATCATCGGCGTTGTCGAGGCGATCAACAAGGCGGAGGGCTCGGACTTCACGGCGGCGGAATTGCGCCTGTTCGAGGCCTTCGCCAGCCAAGCCGCGGTGGCCATCGAAAACGCCCGCTTGTTTTCCAGCCTGCGCTCGGAAAAACAAACCATCGAGGAAACGTTCAATAAAATGGCCGACGGCGCCATGCTGGTGACGTCCGAAGGCGAAATCCTGCGCATGAACAACAAAGCGGCCGCCTGGTTCAAGGATTTGAATATTCAGCATTTGAGCGATTTCGACCCTCAGGGCTACATTTGGGACCCCGAGCCCAACGGCTTGTTGGCCAGCCCGGCCAAAAGCGGTCATCTTGAAATCCAACGGGCCAAACCCGTGCTGCTCATTCTTTCCGGTTCCTGGGCGCGTTTGGCGGGTCCCGACGGCGAAGAAAATCAAATGATTTTCATCTTTCGCGACGTCACCGACGTGCGCCGCGAGGAAATGTTGCAGAGAAATTTCCTTTCGGTGATTTCGCATAAGCTAAGAACGCCGTTGGTCGCGATCACCGGCTATCTGCCGTTCATTAAAGAAGAGGCAAATAAGCTTTCGGAGCATAATAGGCGCGCCTTAGACGCGATCGACAAGGAGAGCCGGCATCTGGCCTATCTCATTGAGGATTTGCTGCGGTTCACGACGGTCGCCGGTTTTACCAGGGACACCAAGCTGGCTCAAAACAAGTCATTGGCTTCGCGCTTGGTCGAAGACGCCTTGAGCAAAGTCGCTATTTTGATCGAGGGCGACGGCGTTTCCGTGGTCAAAAATTTCGATCCTCAGGCCCAGATCATGGGCGATACGGTGATGCTCATCGACATGATCAAAAACTTGATGGAAAATGCCATCCGCTTCAACACGAAAAGCGGCAAAGTTTTGAAATTAGGCGTCCGCTGCGAGGCCAATGCGGTGCTCCTGAGCGTCGAAGACAACGGCCCCGGTATTCCGCCGGAGGAGCGGGATCGGGTTTTTCGCGGATTTCGTCAAATCGAACAGGATTTCACCGGTCAAGTGCGCGGCATGGGCCTGGGTTTGGCGTTCGTCAAAAAAGTGATTGATTTGCATCGAGGCAGCATCGAGTTGATCAGCCGAGTCGGCGAAGGGACGACCTTCACCGTCACTTTGCCCAAAGCGCAGGACGGCGTTTGACGCCGGCGGAATCAGACCGGCGATCCTTTTGGGATATTCTTTGGCGCTATTTGCCTAAGGGGGCTTGTTACGGAGATATTCATTGGCAAGAGAGCCGCTCGCTCGTCGTTAGGCTTGAGTCCGGAGCCATCGAGCAGGCGGCCCAAACGCAAGATCGTGAAGCGGCTTGGCGCTGCCTGAAAACCCCAAAAGGCCCGACGCTTTTATTCAGCGCGTCGGACGCGCACCCCAAAACTTTGGCCGCTTTGATCGACCGGGAATTATTCCGAGCGTCGCGCAAAAAACAATTGTCGCGGCCTCTGCCGGATCTGCAATGGTTTCGCCATGAGGCGGCTGATTCCGTGGCCGGCCAAACCCTCGATGGCAAAGTTCGTTTTCTTCTCGATCTTGACCGCAGGATGCGCGTCTTGGGCGGTCCAAACCTGCGCCAGGTGACGGCCCATTATGCCGAGGCTCAAACCACGGTCGTTCAGTGGACAAGCGAGGGAACGCTCATCGGTGAGGAAAAAATGTTGGTGAATTTGAGCCTTTATGTGCTGGCTGAATCCGGGCGGATGCGTCAGGGAGCTTATGAGTCCATCGGCGGCGCGGGCGGATGGGAATTGATCGAACGTGCCGATCTCGGGGCCTTGGCGGACATGGTCGTGCGCCGCGCTTTGGGCAAACTGGAGGCTTCGCCCGCGCCGGCCGGCGAATTTCCGATTGTGATCGCGTCTTCAGCGGGCGGAACTTTTTTGCATGAAGCCGTCGGCCATGCCCTTGAAGCGGATGCGGTCTTAGATGGCGCCAGCCCTTATTTTGCGGGTCGGTTGGGGCGCCGCGTGGCGGCTGCGGGGGTGACCATCGTGGATGACCCGACGCTTCCGGGGGCGCGGGGCTCCTATCGTTTCGATGATGAAGGGGTGGCGGCCCGGCCTACGATTCTGGTTGAGGACGGCATCCTCAAGGATTTTCTTTTTGATCGCGCGGGCGGTTTTCGCGCCGGGCGCGCTTCCAACGGCCATGGCCGGCGCGAAGCGCCGGGCAACCGCCCCCTGCCGCGCATGTCCAATCTTTTCCTAAAGCCGGGCGCCGACAACCCTGAGCAAATCATCGGCGCCGTCGCCGATGGGATGCTGGTAACCCGCATGGGCGGCGGAGAGGTGGACACCGCGACCGGTCAATTCATGTTCGAAGTCGAGGAGGGTTGGCGCATCAAGAACGGGCGTTTGGCCGGGATGATCCGCGACGCCAATTTATTGGGCGGCGGCCCCGAGGCGTTGCGGCGCATCAGCCGTATCGGCCGGGATTTGGGCTGGGCGGTCGGCACCTGCGGCAAAGGGGGCCAACGCGTGCCCGTGTCCGATGGCCTGCCGACGATTTTGATTGATAAACTCTTGGTGGGAGGAAATGCCAAGTGAGTGTTGCGGTTTTTGTTTTAGCGCTAGGTTTTGGGTTGATCGCTGCGGATGTTTCGGCGCAATCCAAGGCTTCGGCGACGGGCAAGAATAAGGAGAAACAGGCGCAGATTATGGAATGGAAAGAATCGTTCGGCGGCTTGCCTGAAGGCGGCCATCATGTGATCCGGGATTCCGAAACCTGGAAAAATTATTGGACGCGCATCCGTCAGGACGCTTTGCCGGTCGTGGATTTCGAAAAGAAAATGGTCTTGGCCTCGTTTTTGGGAACCAAAAACACGGGCGGCTGGGGCGTGGAAATCGTTCGCGTCGAGAGGAAAAAAAAGAAGGCGCTGGTCCGGTTTAAGGAAATTAAACCGTCCGGGGACGCCTTTGTGATTCAGGCCGTCACCAGCCCCTATCACATTAAGGTTGTGGATCGTTTCAACGAACCGGTGGAATTTAAGGCGCTTCCATGACGGCTGCGGGCAGGGTTTGGTTTTTCTTGCTCGTGTTCGCTCCGGTGTTCTCTTGGGGCATTCCTCCCTTTGAGAGTCTTTATGAATCGAAATACGGTTACCGCGTCAATTGCACCCTTTGCCACCTGCAGAATGACTGGAGTTTGAATCATTACGGCGACGCCATCCTTGCGTTGGGGGCGTCGTCGGACACCATGAAGAATTTGGAAAAAATCGACGTCGATAAAGACGGTTTTGCGACCAATCGGGAAATCGAGGCCAAGTCCAATCCCGGCGACGCCTCGAGCACGCCGGAAGACCCCGGGCTCTGGCTGTTGGAAATCGTGCCGATCAAGCCGCCGCTAAAATCCATGGCCCTGGTTTTTCCGCAAGCCGTTGCGTTCTCGACGTTTGAGAAGAAATTGTCGGCCATTCAAATGAATCAGCTTGAGAAAATCGCGGGCGCCAAAAACATCGAGGATATCGACCATTATGGGGTCGTTTTCCTGGCCAAGGGCCGCGATGGGGTCGTGGGCGGATCGTGCTATGTGAGCCTGCGCGAAACAAGCTCCAAAGGCGCGGAAATGCACATTTTTTTCTTATCGGCCGATCCCAACGGCCGCATTCGGGACGTCGACGTCGTTCATTCGGATCGGAAAATTCTTAATGCGCCCGATTTTCTCAAAAGGTTCCGGGGCCTTTACCCGGGCGAGGTGCTGACCATGCAGCTGCCGAAATCCATTAACAAGAAACTGGCCGAATCCATCCGCATCGAATTCGCTAAACGCGCGGCGCATGTTGATTTGCTGATCGGCCCCTAGGCCCTCAAGGGATTGTTACAATAAAAAGGAAATCCATGGCCAATAATAATCCCTTCGGCTCCCGCGCGGCGCTTAAAACTTCGGCCGGAGATCTCGCGTATTTTCGTTTGGCTGCGCTGGAGAAAGCGGGGGTTAAAAATCTCACCCGGCTCCCGGTTTCCATCCGTATTTTGCTCGAAAACGTTTTGAGAAACTGCGATGGCCGCCTGATCAAGGAAGACGATGTGCTGTCTTTAGGCCGTTGGAGCCCTCAATCCCCGGGCGCGGGCGACGTCGGATTTATCCCGGCCCGCGTCATCCTGCAGGACTTCACCGGCGTTCCCACTGTCGTTGATTTAAGCGCCATGCGGTCCGCGTTCAAAAAATTAGGAGGCGACCCCAAGCGCATCAACCCGCTCGTCCCCGTCGACCTGGTCATCGATCACTCGGTGCAGGTCGATGTTTACGGAACCGCCGAGGCTTATGAGACGAATGTCCGCATTGAATATGAAAGAAACAGGGAGCGCTATGCCTTTTTGCGCTGGGCGCAGAAGGCTTTTCATAATTTTTCGGTCGTTCCGCCGGGCACCGGCATCGTGCATCAGGTGAATCTGGAGTACCTCGCCAAAGTTGTGCTGACGAAAAAAGAAAACGGCGCGACCACGGCGTTCCCCGACACGTTGGTCGGCACCGATTCTCACACGACCATGATCAACGGCTTGGGCGTTCTCGGCTGGGGGGTGGGCGGCATCGAAGCCGAAGCCGCCATGCTGGGCCGGCCGCTTTATATGCTGGCGCCGGAAGTCGTCGGGTTTAGACTGACCGGCGAGTTGAAGCCCGGAGCCACGGCCACGGATTTGGTGTTGACCGCCACGCAGATGTTGCGCAAAAAAGGCGTGGTGAATAAATTCGTTGAATTTTTCGGTCCGGGCTTGGCCGCGCTGTCCTTGGCCGACCGGGCCACGGTCGCCAATATGGCGCCCGAGTACGGCGCCACCGTGGGATTTTTTCCGGCGGATAACGAGACATTAAGGTACCTTAAAATGACGGGCCGGTCCGAGGCCGCGGACTTGGCCGAGCGCTATTTGAAAGAACAGGGGCTTTTTGCGGGGACGGGGCAGGAGTTTGATTTTTCCGAAACCATGGAGCTTGATTTGGGAACGGTCGAGCCCTCGCTGGCCGGGCCCAAGCGTCCGCACGATCGTGTCGCGCTCGCTGCTTCAACGAAAAATTTTGCCGAATCCTTCCCCACGTTTTTTCCCCAAGGCTCGGCGCCTAAGGGCCAGCGCAAAGTCGCGCTCAACGGAGGCTCAGGCCAGATCGCCGACGGCTCGGTGGTCATCGCCGCCATTACCAGCTGCACCAACACGTCGAACCCTTCGGTGATGATCGGCGCGGGCTTGTTGGCTAAAAAGGCCGTGGAACGCGGCCTTTCGGTCAAACCCCATGTGAAAACCTCTTTGGCTCCCGGTTCGCGCGTGGTCACGGAGTATTTGAAGAAATCCGGGCTTCTGCCCTATCTTGAAAAACTCAATTTTCATTTGGTGGGTTACGGTTGTACGACTTGCATCGGCAACTCAGGCCCCTTGCCGGAGCATGTCGCCAAGGCCATTAAGAACGAAAATTTGGTGGCCGTGGCCGTGCTCTCGGGCAACAGAAATTTCGAAGGGCGGATCAATCCTTTGGTCAAGGCGAGTTACCTCGCGTCGCCGCCGTTGGTCGTGGCCTATGCCTTAGCCGGGGGCATGAACGTCGATTTAACGAAAGACGCTTTGGGCAAGGACAAAAACGGAGCCCCGGTTTATTTGAAAGATATCTGGCCGACGCCTGCGGAAATCAAGGATGCCGTCGCCAAATTTGTGGACGCTAAAACCTTCACCGAGCGCTACGGCGAAGTTTTCGACGGGGATGAGCATTGGCGGGAAATCCCCGCGCCCGAAGGGGATTTGTACGCCTGGGACCCGGCCTCGACCTACATCCAAGAGCCGCCTTTTTTCAAAGAGTTCAGTTTGAAACCTTCGCCGCCGGGCGATATCCTGAAGGCCCGCGCCTTGGCGATCGTGGGCGACTCGGTGACCACCGATCATATTTCCCCGGCCGGCTCCATCGCCGCCGACGGCCCGGCCGGACGTTACCTGGTGGAGCGCGGCGCCGCGCCCAAAGATTTCAACAGCTACGGCGCCCGCCGCGGCAATCATGAGGTGATGATGCGCGGAACCTTCGCCAATATCCGCTTGAAAAATTTGATGGCGGCGCCCAAAGAAGGGGGCTGGACCAAACATCAACCTTCGGGCGAATTGATGTCGATTTTTGACGCGGCTATGCGCTACCAGAACAACGGCGTTGCGTCGGTCATTCTGGCCGGAAAAGAATACGGCTCCGGCTCCTCCCGCGACTGGGCGGCCAAGGGCCCGGCGCTTTTGGGCGTTAAAGCCGTGATCGCGCAAACCTATGAGCGCATCCACAGAAGCAATTTGGTGGGCATGGGCGTGCTGCCGCTTCAATTTAACAAAGGCGATTCAGCCGCCGATCTGGGATTGACCGGCGAAGAAGAATTTACCATCGAGGGGATAAAATCCGGCCTTAAGCCGCGCCAGGAGCTTGTCGTCAAAGCGGTCAAGAGCGGCAAGGCATCAAGTTTCCCGGTCACCGTGCGCCTCGAAAGTCCCATCGAGGTCGATTATTACGCCAACGGCGGCATCCTGCCGGCTGTCTTAAGGCAGATGCTGCGTTCCAAATAAACCCGTCTGATCCGGTTATAATTGGTTGATGCGTGTCTTAGCGTTGATGAGCGGCGGGGTGGATTCGTCCGCGACCGCGTATCTGTTGAAAAAAGAGGGCCATGAGGTGGTCGGGGCCACGCTTAAACTTTTTGAATTAAGCAAGGAGGGGCCCGGCTGCTGCGGCAGCCCGCGCGACGTTTATGACGCCAAAGACTGCGCGCGCATGATCGGCATTCCTCACTATACCCTTGACGAAACCGAAGCCTTCCAAAAAGGCGTTATCGATGTTTTTAAGCGTTCCTATGAAGAGGGCGAAACGCCGAATCCCTGCGTCGAGTGCAACCGTTCCATGAAATTCGGCCCCATGTTGGAATTGGCCGAGTCCTGGGGCTTCGATGCCGTAGCCACCGGCCATTACGCCAGGATCGGTTTAAACGAGGACGAGAAAAGCCTCAGTTTATATCGGGCGCATGATGAGCGGAAAGATCAGAGCTACTTCCTTTATATGCTTAAGGACAATCAACTGAGCCGGATTTTGTTCCCATTGGGCGGTTTAAAGAAAACCGAGGTCAGAGCCATCGCCGAGGAGGCTGGTTTGCCCACCGCGCAAAAGGCGGAAAGCCAGGAGATTTGTTTCGTGGGCGCGATGGCGGATGGGGATTACCGGAATTTGCTCAATCACAGCGATCAGGCCGGACCGATTATTGAACAACGCTCGGGCCGGGTTTTGGGCCGGCATCAGGGCTACTTTAATTACACCATCGGCCAGCGCGGCGGTCTCGGCGTGTCCGTCGGCGAGCCTTTGTATGTGACGGCCATCGATCCGGCGCAGAAAACCGTTTATGTGGGCGCGGATGACGAGCTGTTGAGAAGCGAAATTTCAGTCGCGGATATTTCCTGGGTTCATGGAGACGCGCCGGGGTCCCGAATCCCGGCCCAGGTCAAAATTCGTTCCAAAAGCCCGGCTGTTGAAGCGATGATCGAAGCGCGGGACGGCTTAACCGCGATGGTGCGTTTCAACGAACCCCAGCGCGCGCCGACGCCCGGCCAGTTTGCGGTTTTTTACGATGACGTCCGGGTTTTAGGCGGCGGCAAGATTACCCATGCCCGGTAAAAAGATCAAAGTCGCCTTGCTCTTCGGCGGGCGTTCCGCGGAGCATGAAATTTCCCGGGTTTCAGCTTTGTCCATTTGGCGCAATTTAGACCCGAAAAAATATGAGGTCATCCCCATTGCCATCGGCAAAGACGGGCAATGGCGCTTTCAGGACGCCCGCAAACTGCTGGCTTCGGCCAAAGATACGTTGCCGGTTTTCGATCAGGCGACCGATTTATTGATCAACCCTAAAATCAACGGCCAGACCCTGGTTCCGGCCAAACCTGCGGTCAAGATTTCTCCCAAATTCGACGTTGTTTTTCCGGCGTTGCACGGTCCCATGGGTGAAGACGGCACGGTGCAGGGGCTGTTGGAACTGCTTGATACGGCTTATGTGGGCTGCGGCGTATTGGCGAGTTCAGTGGCTATGGACAAAGACGTCGCCTTCAGGCTGGCGGCTCAGGCCGGCCTTGCCGTGCCTGCGTATCATGTGCTTCGCCGCTATGAATGGAATAAATTCGTAAGAAAAGCCGATGCCGCGGCCGCCGAGTTCGGCCGGGAATTGGGGTTTCCGGTATTCGTCAAGCCGGCCCGCCTGGGCTCTTCGGTCGGCGTCAGCAAAATCAAAACCGCCGACGCCATGGGCGAGGCTTGCCGCGAGGCGTTCCGCTACGACGACAAAATCATCATCGAGAAAGGCATCGACGCCAGGGAAATCGAATGCGCGGTGCTGGGGGATCATGAGGATATTTTGGTGTCGGCGCCGGGCGAGGTGATTCCCAAACACGAGTTTTATTCTTACGAGGCTAAATATATCGACCCTGACGGCGCCCAATTAAAAATCCCGGCTCAATTGACGGCTTCGGAAGCGGCCTCGGTCCGGGAGGCGGCTAAAACCGTATTTTTGGCTTTTGAAGGCGAAGGCATGGCGCGCGTGGATTTTCTTCTGGATAAGAGCTCCGGCGTTTTTTATTTCGGGGAGATCAACACCATCCCGGGGTTCACTTCCATCAGCATGTACCCTAAAATGATGGAGGCCTCGGGCGTTCCCTACGCGCGCTTGCTGGATCGCCTCATCGAGTTGGCGATGAAAAGAAAGGGGCGCCAAAGCGCGCGCCTCATCGACTATCAACCCAAAAAATAGTGACAGACACCATTGTCCCTTTTTTTAAACATGGCCCTTGAGCAAGAACTGAAAATCCTTCTGCGCGGCGCGACTTCGGTCACGACCGAAAAAGAGCTGGCCGAAAAACTCAGCCGCGGCCGCTCGTTGAGGGTGAAATTAGGCGTCGACCCCACGACCAAGGACCTTCATTTGGGCCATACGGTTTGCCTCAAAAAAATGCGCGCGTTCCAGGAACTGGGCCATACGGGCGTTTTGATCATCGGGGATTTCACCGCTCGCGTGGGCGACCCTTCCGGCAGGAGCGAAACGCGGCCCGTGGTTACGCCTGAGGAAATCCACGCCAACGCCCAAACGTACAAAGAGCAGGCCTTTGGGATTTTGGACCCGGAAAAAACGGAATTGCGTTTTAATTCGGAGTGGCTTGACCCCTTCATGTCCTCCGGGAAAATTTTGGAGTATTTGCCCAAAGTCACCCATGCGCGTTTGACGGAGCGGGAAGACTTTAAAACGCGCATTTCAAAAAGCGAACCCATCACCATGCTGGAAATCATGTACCCGGTGTTCCAGGGTTACGACTCCGTGGCCGTCAAAGCGGACGTGGAATTGGGGGGAACGGATCAAATGTTCAATCTTCTCTTCGGCCGGGATATGCAGAGGGATCATGGGCAGGAGCCTCAAGTGACCATGACGCTGCCCATTCTGGTGGGGACCGACGGCGTTAAAAAAATGTCTAAGACCTACAGAAACGCCGTGTCCATCAAGGATAAGCCTGAGGATATTTTCGGCAAGGTGATGTCGGTCTCAGATGACACCATGTGGCAATGGGCCGAACTCTTGACCGGGCTTGATTTGACCCAAATGAGAACCATGCACCCGATGCAAGCCAAGAAGCTGTTGGCTTTAACGATTACGGCTCAGTTTTACGGCAAACAGGGCGCGGACGCAGCCAGAACGCATTTTGAGCGCGTGCATTCATCCGGCGAGCTTCCGGAAAGCATGCCCGAATTCCGCCTGCCGAAAGACAAGAAGCTTTTTTTGTCCCAGTTGCTTGCGTTAAGCGGTTTGGCGCCCAGCCGCAAAGAGGCTCAACGAAAGATTGCGGAAGGCGGTGTGCGCTTAGACGGCAAGGTCGCCAAGGAGGATATCTTAGTCGAGCTGTCCTCCCCGGCCGTCGTGAATCTGGGCAAGCGCGGCTTCGTCAAGGTTTTGCCGTAGGTCCTTTTAACGGCTTTTCTCAACTCCTCTCCTGGCGCAATAGGGCCGCAGCCGGCATCGGCTGCATAGGGGCGACACCGGTTTGCAAAGGTTTTGACCGTAGGCGACCAGCAAATCGTTGATTTTGATCCAGTATTGTTTGGGCAGCTTGCGCCGCAGGGCCATTTCCGTTTCCTCCGGGGTTTTGGTTTTGACATAGCCCCAGCGATTGCTGATGCGATGGACATGCGTATCCACGCAAATGCCCGGCTTGCCGTAGCCTAAGGTCACCACCAAATTCGCCGTTTTTCGCCCGACGCCCGGGAGTTTCATCAGCTCGTCGATTTCATCGGGCGCCTTGCCCTGATATTGTTCCAATAAAATTCGACAAATTTCTTTGATATTTTTAGCTTTAGTCCGGTAAAACCCGACCGGGTAAATCAGCTTTTCGATTGTTTTGACGGGCAATGCCGTCATGACCTGCGGCGTCTCGGCTTGGGCGAACAGGCGTTTGCTGGCGCCTTCGGTTGTCTTGTCTTGCGTGCGCAACGAAAGAACGCAACTGATCAGTACGGTAAACGGGTTGTTTTTATAATGCCCGACAATGGGTTTGTTCCATCGGCGGACTTCGCGGCGTAAAATTCGAATTGCTTGATGAATGTCGCGATCGTTCATGGATAGCGCATTCTACCCTGCCGGGAGCCTTTGAGGAAGGCCTTTCGATCTTTTTTGATCAGGGCCTTTTGGCCCAGCATTTAAGGGTCTTAAGACCCATGTCAGATTGCCGGGAAACTCAGTACCATTAAGGGTTGCTCTGGACCCTGTTCCTTTTTTTCGGCGCGCCCTTGCTTTGGGTGGATTCCCCGGCGTTTGCTCAGGACGCCGAGCAAGGAGCCCAAGTCTTTGACGGCAGCCATCGGCCGCAGGGCTTCCCCGTTCGCCCTGACGCCAATACGTATATGGCCGTCAATCTGGACCCGGCGCATCTTGAGCTTCAACTGGGGATTTTTGGATTAAATAACGGCTCCGATCACTTCGACCCCAGCCCTTTTGCGGCCTTGGAAGGCCGCTGGCAGACAAGTCCGGACACGAGAACCCATTTTCTTTTTGGTCTGCGCACCGGTTACCTTCAACTACAGGGCCGCCCTTTCCCCGGCGAGAACGCCCGCAGCGCGCGGCTTCTTGACGGCTATCATGAAGGCGCGGCCTCCTCTCGCGATCAAACCGACGCCTTCGCCCAGGAATTGGTCGAGAGCCAAGATTTCAGCCGCGGCTGGAACCAGGCCCAGCGGGACGCTTTTCGCTCAAGCCTTAATCCGGATTCGGTTGGAGCGCAGCGTCTTGAGGATGCTTTGGCAATGACCGGGGCCCCGGATTCTTCATTCAACGCTTATCATCTGTTGTTTGCCAGCATGGAGGCTCAATTGGCGCGGGGTTTTCATCTGGGCGGAGATTTTGATTTAGCGACCGCGGTGACCGCGGTGGTGGATACCTGGACCAATTTAGACGGCGGCACAGGACAGCCGCATATCTACGGCAACGGCCAAACCGATTTAAGCTTCGGTTTGCGCTGGCGGCCGAGGAATCCCCTCGGCGCGGCCGCGGCCCTTTTTATCGGCGACAGCCAAAATTATTCGCCCGTCGGGCTTAATCCTTTGCGCGAGGCGTTGAGGGTTCGAGAGGACGCCCAAGGTTCTTACAGCGATTTGGTCGGTTTTCATTTCGACCATGCTCCCCATGCGGGCGTCGGCGTTTGGAGCGGATTGCCGTTTATTCCCGACGGTTTTTTTGAGGTGCAAAGCCGGGTCCAATTAAATGGTTTAACGGTCACGGATTGGTGGCCGCCCATGACCGTTGAGCAGCGCCACGTTCTTCGCGTAGGAGGGAGGGCCTGGGACCGGCCTTTCGAAGTGACGGGGGAATATTACCGGGAGGAAGGCCGCGACATCGAGTTTTTCAGGCAAGGCGGTATGGCCGGCTTGACGGTTTCACCGGTCGGTGGGTTGGCCGTGGGCGTCAACGGTTTTGTCGACTCGATCGATTATGGCGGAGCCCAGCGCACCGCCGGCGGCGTTCTTTTCGCGGTGGGCGGAAATTTGGATGCGGGCCCCGTCAGCGTCTACGGACAGGGCGCCTTCGGCGTGAACTCCAGGAATTCCCGCCGCGAACCCGTGCCGTCGTCGGATGGGTTGGTGGCGGCCCGGGATCAAGTGCTTGATGAACTGCGCAATGACCCCGAAGACGGCAGGATTATTTCTTTGTTTCTCGACAGCTCGCCGGGGGTTCGGGAAGGATTGCTGCGGTTGGCCTGTTCGAGCATCATGGCCGACGAAGAAGGGCATCAATTTTCCGGTCCGGCGGGAGACGGCAGCTATACGTATACAAATCCCGAGCTGAGGGATTGCATGTCGCTTTATCGCAGCTTGCCGGTGGTCGACGCTACGCTGGGCATCACCCAAGACCCTGAGCTCTTGAGCGACTTGGCCCTAAGGATTACGCGCAATCGCCTGATGAACGAATTAAGCGGGGAAGGACGCAACGCCGGCGATTTATTGGCCATGGGCGCCATGATGAGCGGCCGCTTAACGCCCTTGCCGCCGTTGACCGCCTCAGACAGAGACGCGTTTAAAGACTGGTTGATTTACAATGTCGGCATCAAAGCCATGAACATGAATCCGGGGACCTTCAGCGCCCTATCCTATCAGGAGAAATTGCGTTTGGTGGCTGATTGGATTAGAAACAATATGATCCCGGCGGGCATGGAAGATATCCTAAGGCAAGGCACGCCGGAAGAGTTCGTGGATGCGTTCGCCGATTATTTGTTTGAGGCGGGGCGCACCCAGGGTAATCGCGAAGGCTTGGAACTCTTGATGGCGGGCGAGGAGCTTAATTCGCAATTCGGCGTTACGCGCGGCCTGGCGCCGGCCGAGGTCGGACGCGGCGCGTTGCTTGATGCATTCGATCGAATGGATCGCTAGCGATCCGTTATTTTGAATTCAACCGGAAGATCGGATTTTGGAGCCAGGCGAATGATGTAGGGATGCCCGCCCTTGGGCAGCCCCGGCCAGCGCCGGTAGCGCACCACGATTTTCCCGGGCTCTTCGCCAATCCCCGCGATTTCCAGGCTGAATTCCCTCGTCTTGCCGCCGAATATAACCACCGCCATTTCCTTTGAAAAATCCACGACAGGCGGCGGCTCGGACGATACCTTGCCCCAAAGAATTTTCCATTCGGTTTCGTTTTTGGCGATGAGCGTCCCCGCTTGTTCAGGCCCGCCGCCTCCGGACCATTCTTTTTTCGCGGTTTCTTCGGCGCATGGCTCGGGTTTTTTGGGGGAGCAGGAATCATCCTGAGGAGCGAGTATGGCCAGGAGTTCGGATTCCGTCAAATCGCTTTTTGAAGGGCCCCTGGATGGCGCCGTTGTTTTTGCCGGGGGCGCGGGTTGCTTGGCGGTTTCGGATTTTTTCTTTTTTTTCGAAACGGTTGCCGGAGGGTTGTCCGGCCGGCCGGGAATCGGCGCTCGAGCCTCGGCCGCGGCTTCGTTGAGGCTGCCGGCAAGTTCCCGGGGAAGAGACTCGAGCGAGCGGCCGCGTTCTTTGGCCGCCCGGGCGGATGCCGCGCTCTCCCGGTTGATTGATTCGGCCACGCGCCCAAGCTGGCGCAAGGCGACGACGGTGGCCAGCCCCACGGCGATGACGGCGCCGCCGCTTAAAAGCCAGGGGGATTTGACATGTAAAAATTTGCCCACGGCATTTATTTTATCGAATACACTCCGGCTATCTCCATACCCTCCATACTGATATTTTTAAATCCATAAAGTTAGAATGTTGCGCGTGGGATCATCGGCTCATGTTCAACGGCCCCGAGGCTTCACTTTGGTCGAGCTGATGATCGTAGTCGCCATCATCGGCATTTTGGCGGCCATTGCGATTCCTAAATTCGCCGAACTGGTCAGAAAAGCCCAGGAAGGCAGGACGCGGGGCAATTTGTCGGCGATTCGAAGCGCCCTCTCCATCTATTACAGCGATTCCGAAGGCATGCCGCCATTGGATATCGACGCGCTGTTCGCCAACAGCAAGTATTTAAAATCCCAGGATGCTCTTGATTGCATTATCCCGGCTTTTTCGGATGTCGGTAATCCCGGGCATCACAATACCGGGGGCGACGAGGTCAACAGCGTCGAGTTCTCCTCCACCGTGGATACAGGCAATTGGAAGTACATCAACAATAACACCTCGATCAATTGGGGCCACTTTTACATCGGCTGCGCGCACAATGATTCCAAATCCGTTATTTGGAATACTCGTTGATGGGCAAGCTTTTCTGGGTCGCGGTTCTTTATTTCGCGGAAGGGTTTCCGTTCGGTTTGATCAACGAGGCTTTTCCGGTTTATTTCCGTTTTTACGGCGTGAGCCTTCAGGAAATCGGGCTCTTGAGTTTGATCGGGCTGCCCTGGACTTTGAAATTCCTCTGGGCTCCGGCCGTCGACGTTTTTTTTGAACGCAAAATGTGGATTTCGGCTTGTCTGGCGCTCTTGGCCGTATCCGGGCTTTTTTTCGCCTTAGGGCCGAGCCCCTCGTCCGCGGGCGTGTTTTTTTGGAGCTTGCTCGTCGCCATGGCGTTTTTTTCAGCCACTCAGGATATCGCCATCGACGCTTACACGATCGAATTTTTGGATCCCCGCGAAATGGGGCAAGCCAACGGCATCCGCGTCATGTTTTACCGGATTGCGCTCATTGTTTCCGGCGGCCTGCTGGTGGCGTTGGCCGGAGCGATTTCCTGGCGCGGCGCGCTGATGGCTGCCTCGGGGATTTTGTTGTTGATGTCCGCTGCCGCTGCTCGGACGCCTTTTGCCACGGTGCGACGGCAAGCTTCTGGGGAGCCGGTGATGGATGCGGTCTGGACCCCGTTGAAGCAATTCCTCGTCCGCCCGGGTTTCATCGCGGTCATGATTTTCATTCTTCTCTTTAAAGTGGGCGATTATTCGCTCATCCCCATGAGCAAGACGTTTTGGGTGGACCGGAAATTCACGCCGTTTCAAATCGGGCTTGTCCCGGGAACGGTCGGCGTTATCAGCACGGTGTTGGGCGCCTTGCTGGGCGGACGCTTGACGACGAAGTGGGGGATTTTTCGGGCCCTTTGGATTTTAGGGTTGTTTCAGGCCGTTTCCAACTTGGTTTATACCTTGGCCGCAGCCCTGCCGCCATCGGATGCCATGATGTATGTGGCCGTGATTACGGAAGCGTTCTGCGGCGGCTTAGGCACAGCTTCATTTTTGGCTTTTTTAATGGTGATTTGCGACAAAGCGCATGCGGCTACGCAATATGCGCTCTTATCCGCGTTTTTTGGGTTGGCGCGTTCCGTGGCCGGAGCGTTTTCTGGTTTCGGCGCTCAGACCTTCGGCTATACGACTTATTTTGCCTTGACTTTCCTGCTCGCGCTTCCGGCCTTTGCCTTATTACCCTGGGTTCGCCGCTGGGCGCCTAGGCAACAGGTTTAAAGGTCTATTCTCCCTGGCCTGGCTCCGGGGTTGGGTGCAACATGAGGCTGCATTTGATTTTGACCGCCGTTTTGTTGCCCGTTGGACGGCGGATTAGGCGCTAGGACAAAATTATCGATGGTGTCGCGCAACGTTGTTTTGACTACATCCGGGTCGGGGTGCGTGCCTTCCAGAACCGCGACTTTCCGGTCAGGCCGGACAAAAAGGGTCGTGGGCACGGGCCCGGAGATCGAATGGGAATCCACATTGATTTTGAAAAAAAGAACCCGGCCTTGGTAATCGCGGGCTACTTCCTCCAGAAGCGGCAGGAAGCTGTGGCAGTGCGGGCAGGTGGGGGAGTAAAACGTGACCACGAAGGCCGCTGTTGAATTCTGGATGACGGCATCGACATCATCCGGAGAAACGTCTCGAACCACTGATCCGCCGGTTTGGGCCGGGGTTTGATTCGGCGGGGGATCGGGCCGGCGCTCGCGCCGGCGAGGATTCTGTTTTTTCTTGGATTGATTCGGCGTTCCACCGCCGCTGTCTGCCTGGAGGATGCCGCCTTGGCCGTCGTCAAAAGTAAGGCGGATTTTTTCAAAATCATCGGCTAAGACGGTTCCGCATAACGCGGGAACAAATAATACGGCGGCAAGCACGGCGGCGAATGAGCGTTTCATCAAACCTCCTAAAAATTCAGCGATTCCAAATAAGCGTATCTTGAAACACTCAAAATCCGCCTGAGCCCATGGTCCTAAAAAATATGCAGGCAAGGACCTGGGTAAATTAGGGACTTTTGTCCGGAACGTGGATCATTAATTCCTTAACGGTCCCTTAAGGCGAGTCAATGATGATGTCGTGCGTCTGCCCGGCCTTAAGTCCGGATTTCCAATTTTGGTTGGCCGGCCCTTTGATGAGGTCGGTGGGCGGCACATAGCGAAGGCAGCCGGTATTGGGGGGTGAGCTGCCTTCGGAGAGAGCCGTAAACCGCAGCTTGTTGCGGCCTTTTTTCAAAGTGAAGCTGACCGCGGTGGTCAAGCTTGAATCCGGAGGGTCGAAATCCACCGTGCGGCCGCGGGGGAAATGAGGCGTGATCACGGCTTGCTGGGCCGTGGGTTCATCGGGATTAAGCGTGAGCTTAAGCATATCCTCGTCATCGACTCCTCCGCAATCCCAGACAGCGATTCTGATTTGAAGACCTCTGACGGTGACGTCAACGGGCAGGCTTCCCGGCGGTTCTCCTGAAACAATGCCCGGTTCGTTTCCGCCTCCAGGACCCACGATCCCCATAGAAACAGGGCCGCTGATCAGCCAGCTTGTGCTTTGAGTCCCGCGCACAATGCCCGTGCCTCCGCCGCGTTTATTCGGCAGCTTTCTAGTGCCGGGGCCGTGAATTTTTGTGGCCGGCGGACGTTTAGGCGCTATGGCCGGACCCTGGAGGGTTCGCGTGGTGCTCGTATTTTTGAGCGCCTTATCCAGCAAGGATGAAGCAAGCACCCAATAAATTTTTTTGCTCGGCTCCGTGGTTTTAAATTCAAGGAGCGGGGCGAGCCTGCGCCCCCTGGCCGTTGCTTGAGCGGAATGATCCGGCGCCGCGTATTCCACCGTTAAATCGGGGATATCCTCCGTCGTTTCCTGTTTCGGTTCATCGTGCGCTTTGGGCGGCGATGGAATGTTGGGGGGAGCCGAAGTTTCGATGGCATGCAGATATTCCTCGGATACGGCCGAGGATTCGGCGGTAACTAAGGAAGCATGTTGATCCTGGTCATTCGTTTGAATGGTTTCGTCGGATAAGGGGTTTTCCCAAACTTCTTCGTTGTTGGCGCCCAGCATTTTGGACATGACCATGGCGCCCAACAGAAACATCAAGAAACCGACGCCCCCGACTATTAGGGTTTCCCGATTCGCGGAAAAGCCTGTTTTTGGCGTTTCCGGCCGTGTATTTGGCGTTGCTTTGGCCTTGACCGGCGCTGAAGCATTTAAGCGGCGGCGTTCCATATTTTAGGTTAGGCCGTTATGGCGAATTTTTCAATACCGGGCGGACCCCCTCGCTTGGGAATCCGCTACAATTATTTGATGCGGACGATTCTCATCGGCGTGGCTTGGCCGTATGCCAACAGCGCGCTTCATTTGGGGCATGTGGCCGGCACCTGGCTGCCGGCCGACATTTTCGGGCGTTATCATCGCCTTCGGGGTCATCGGGTGCTTATGGTGTCGGGTTCGGACGAGCACGGCACGCCCATTACGGTCACCGCGGACAAGGAAAAAAAGACTCCGCAGGAAATCGTCAATCGTTTTCATGCGGAAAATCACAACGCGTTGAAGCGTTTGGGCGTGGACATCGAATGCTATTTCCGCACCACAGATACGTTTCATAAACAAGTCGCCCAGCGGATTTTTTTAACGCTTCTGGAGAAGGGATTAATCGTTGAAAGGGCCTCGCAGGCCCTTTTTTGCGTTGCCTGCAATCGTTTTTTGCCGGATCGCTACGTGGAAGGCGTCTGCCCCCATTGTCAAGCGCCTGACGCGCGCGGGGATCAATGCGATCGCTGCGGAAAAACCTTGGACCCTGCCGACCTGAAAAGTCCGCGCTGCCGGCTCTGCGGCAACAGACCCGAATTCCGGGAAACCAGGCTTCATTATTTAAGGCTGCCGGCCTTATCCGCCAAACTTGAGGACTATTTAAAAAGCCGCAAAGGCTGGCGTTCCAATGTCCTGCGCTTCACGCAAAATTGGATCAAAGAAGGATTGAACGACCGGCCGATCACCCGTGATCTTCATTGGGGCGTGCCTGTGCCCCTGCCCGGCCATGACGGCAAATGCCTGTATGTTTGGTTCGAGGCGGTGATCGGGTATCTTTCGGCGGCTCAATTCTGGGCCAAGGATTCGGGTTCCCCGGAGGCCTGGGAAGAGTTTTGGACGAATCCCCAAGCAGAGTCCTATTATTTTATCGGCAAGGACAATATTCCTTTTCATACGATTATCTGGCCGGCCATTCTTTTGGGGTTGGGCGGCTTGAATCTTCCGACCAATGTCCCGGCCAACGAGTACCTGCTGTTATCCGGCGAGAAATTTTCCAAGAGCAGGGGTATCGGCGCGAGTTTGACCGAGTGCCTGGAGGCGTTCGATCCCGATCAAATTCGCTATCACCTGGCGTCCATCATGCCGGAGGCGTCGGATGCCAATTTTTCCTGGGATGATTTCATCCAAAAAAATAACGATGAGCTGCTGTCGACGGTCGGCAATTTGATCAACCGTGTTTTGTTATTCGCCCAGAAGACATTCGGCAAAATTCCTCAACCGTCGGCCATCCCTGGACCCGATGAAGCGATGCTTGAGGCCGCCGCCAAGCGTCATCTTGAGGCCGCCGGCCAAGCCATCGAAGCCTGCGAATTCAAAAAGGGACTGCGCGAAATTTTGGCCATGGCCCAGGCCGGCAATCAGTATGTCAACGGCCAGGCGCCGTGGAAATTGGCCAAACAAGACCCTGCGCGCTGCCAAAGCGTGACGTATGCGGCGTTGGATCTTTGCCGCTGTTTGACCGTGGCCATTCATCCCTACCTGCCTTTTTCCGCGACCCGCGCCTGGTCCATGTTGGGCTTTGACAAGCCGCTGGGTCCCGGAGACTGGGGGGAGCGCGCCCCCAAGCTTGAGCCCGGACGCTTGTTCGGCGAGATCGGCCCCCTATTTCGAAAAATCGAGAGGGAACCGGTCGCGCCTTAAAAATTATGGAACAGAAGAAAATCGAGCGGCTGCTCGAAGAAAAAACGAAGGAAATCAAAGAAAAGAATATCAAGCTTGACGAATCGGAGCGGCGGTGCCGGGCGCTCGAAAAGGAAAAAGAAAAATTCGAGCGCGAGTCAAAGCGCGTCCATGAGCTGGCCGCCGAGGTCCAGCGACAGGGACAAGACGGCGCTTCGCAGACGGAAATGCTTCGCCGGGAAAACGAACGGCTCCGGACCGAAACCGGCGAATTAAAGCGGCGCTTGGATAATTTTTTAAGCCTTAAAAAAGCCGGTCTATTCATAGATTTTGAAAATATCCGTCTTTGCTGGAAGCACCGTTTTGAACAAGACCCGCCCATGGAGCGCTTGCTCGAGGAGGCGGAACGCCTGATCGCTGCGCCCGGCGGCGCTCGTGTGCTGGCCCTTAAATCGGCTTATATCGTGCGCAATAAAACGCTGCGCGGATGCTTGGAGGCCATGGGTTATCAAGTGTTTGAAAAAGAGCCCGCTAAAAAAGTTTCCGGGGAGTTCACCTGCAACTGGGACGTGGGCCTGGCTTTAAACGTGATGGAGGAGGCTAATCGCCTCGACGTCGTGGCCATTGCCAGCGGCGACGGAGACTTTCTCGATTTGGTCGAGTCCATCCGCAACAGATTCAAGGGCCGCGTCGCCGTGGAGATCGCGGCGGTGCGCGGCTTGACCCATGCCGGTTTGCAGCAAGCGGCGCTTGACGGCATGATTAACCTTCATTATCTGGAGGCTCCATGAACAAAACCGTTTGTTTCGTTTTTTTAATCGGGAGCGTCGCGCAAGCCGCTCCATCCGAAGACGCCCCGTTGAACCGGTGGCAATTTCTCAACGATCAATTTTTCTCTTCAACGGCGAATCCCGAAGGCGTTTTGCGGCCTGTGGAGCTTCCTGATTCGCCGCGGACAACGGTGATGGAGCGCCCCTCGTCCGTTGACATACGGGCAACGAAACCTCCGAGGCCCATTAAGTCCAAGACCGCCAAAACCAAAACCATCGTGGTTTTGGCGGCCGTGGCTTCAGGAGCCATCGCCGGCGGCGGCTTGGCTTACTTGGGCGCGGGTTTCGGCGCCATGTCATCGATGGGGTTGGCCATTACTTTGGGCATCCTCGGCGGTTTAATCGGTTTGGCCGGCGGCATTGTCAGCGGGATTTTTTTGGCGCGCGGTATTCTTAAGTGGCTTGCTGAGCTTTAGACTCAAGGTCATTGAAGCGTTGTCTCCTCAGCACGATCCTAACGAAAAACCCCCAGTTTATATCCTCACCGATCAAGGCCTCAAATCTCAAGAGGAGATCGAGGCCGAAGAATTGGCCGCTCTCGCTCCCAAAAAACGGGGCCCAAGCCCCTGGCTCGTGACGGCCTTGCTCGGCGCGGCCTTGGCCTGGGGTATCGATTCCGAGCGCCTGACGAAAATGGCGGAAGTTTTTTTTGAGCAGGAAAGCCGGCTGATCGCGTTGGAGCCTTACCGCATTTGGGCCGCAAACAATCCATTGGCTTATGAAGACGTGACCGTCAGCCCCGACAGCTTCATCGGCAAGGCGGTGTTGTGGGAAATCGTCCGTCTCAACGGACAAGGGCATTTTTATCAGGGTCATGAGCAAATGCCTGTTTTTTGGCGGGAGCATGAGCCTATCCCGCCGCTTGAATCCGATCATCCGGTCCGCGTTTTGGGGCGAATCGACGGAATGAAAGGCGAGGCGCCGCTTTTGTTCCCCCTGGAAGTTTTTTAGCCGTCGAAACCCTTGATGAAATTTTCAATTAAAACCGGCAGATCAGGGGCGTAACCGCCTTCCAGCGTCGCAAAACGCGGCCATTTCGTTTCGGCGATCAGACGGCCGATTTTTGCGTAGGTTTCCTTTTCGAGTTTGAATTGAGCGATCGGACATTCCTTGTACGTGTCAAAACCCGCGGAAACGCCCAAAAGATCCGGTTTAAAATCCCCGATGCGCTTGATGGCCGCTTCCAACGCTTCAAGATAAGCGAGTTCATTCGTGTACGGCGGCAGGGGAAAATTGACGCAATTGGACCGCGAAGAAAGCCCTGTGCCGGGATAAAGAGGGGATTGATGCAGGGAAACAAAAAGCCAATTTTTTTCTCCCATGGCGATGGCCTCGGTTCCGTCGCCGTGATGCACGTCGATGTCGAGGGTCGCCACGCGCAGCCCGTCGCCGAGCGCCTTGCGGCAGGCGACCGCCATGTTGTTGACGTAGCAGAAACCGGCGACGCGCTCTTGGGCGGCATGATGGCCGGGTGGACGCATCAGGGAAAAAGCAGGGGTCCCATTCAGGGCGGAATTAAGCGCGGACAAGCAGCCGGAAAGGGAAATCAGAGCGATTTGATCCATGCCGGGGAAATCAGGCGTGTCCACGTCCTCGAAATTTCCCGTTTGAACGTTTCTCCAGTGTTTGTCGGTGTGCGCCAGCAGCACGTTGTTTGCCGAGGCTTTGATTTCAGGCAATTGAGGGGTCAGCCCGGCGGCTTTCAGGCGTTCGTGGGTTTTGCCGACGCGCCAGGGCGCTTCCGGATGCCCCGGCGATTCATAGGCGGTGGTTTTGAGATCGGAAAAAATCTTAATGGTCATATTCGATCATAAATTTTCTTAAACTCTGAAATTGATATGCGATTGAAAGCTCTGTTCATTATCCCGTAAATGGCCTTGCTGTTGGCTGCCGGCGTTTTGGCTGGATTTATCGATTCAGTGATCGGCGGCGGCGGTTTGATCACCGTGCCCGCCTTGATGCTGCACCTGGGCGTTTCCCCGTGGGCCATCGGCACCAATAAAATCGGCGCCGCGGCCGCGACCCTGGCCGCCATCACGGTTTACGGCGTCAAACGCCGCATGGCCTGGGGTCCGGCCATTCGTTTCGCGGTTTCGGTCGGATTGGGCGCATTCTGCGGCGCTTCGGTCTCTCCTCGCTTGCTCGTTCCCTTTTATCCTGTATTGTTGTGGCTGGGCGCCGCGTTGTGCGCGGCCACGCTCTTGCTTAAAAATAAGGCGCTCAACGCGCCGTCGTCGCGAGCGGGCAAAAGCAACGGCGCCGTGTCGACGTTGTCCCTGGGACTGGGTTTTGCCGTTGGTTTTTATGACGGGGCCTGGGGTCCCGGCGGCGGTACGTTTATGTTTTTGGTTCTTCTATGGACCACGCCGTTGGGGCTGGTAGGTTCCATGGCCGCGGCTAAAATCGCCAATTTTTCCTCGGCCGTACTTTCTTTATCGAGTTACGCTTGGCAAGGTTACGTGGATTGGCGTTTGGGAAGCGTATTCGCCGTAACCCTCGCCGGCGGCGCCTTCCTTGGCGCGCGTTTGGCCATCGATCACGCCGAGCGTTTTTTAACCCCTCTGTTGTTGATCATCGCCGCGCTTTTACTCGTGAAACTGGTAGCATAAATCCATGCTCAAGATCGGCGATTTCGAGCTTCATTCGGTATCGGACGGCTTTTTTCGTTTGGACGGAGGCGCCATGTTCGGCGTCGTGCCCAAGGTTCTTTGGGATCAATCAAACCCGTCTGATGACCGCAACAGAATCGAGTTGGCCTTGGGCTGCCTGTTGATGAAAACCCCGCGCGGTCATCATGTGTTGGTGGACACCGGGCTCTCATCGAAGTACGAGAGCGATCCCAAGTTCCTCAGAATGTTCGACGTGCGCCGCGAGCGGACTCTTTTTCATGCCCTTAAAGAGCGGGGCCTGGAGCCCGAAGACATCGATTTGGTGATCAATACCCATCTGCATTTCGATCATTGCGGGGGCAATACGTTGCGCGAAAACGGCCGCGTCAAACCCGCCTTCCCTAAGGCCAAATATATCGTTCAAAAAGCCGAGTGGGAGGATGCGACTCACCCTCATGAAAGAAACAAAGCCAGTTATCTGCCTGAAAATTTTTTGGCTGTCGATGAGGCCAAACAGCTTGAGTTGGTGGACGGAGAGTTTGAAATCGAGCCCGGCTTGAAGGTTCTAAAAAGCGGCGGCCACACGCGCGGCCATCAATGCGCCTTGGTGGAATCTCAAGGCCAAGGCGCTTTGTTTCTCGGCGATTTGATCCCCACGCGAAGCCATGTGCCCTTGCCATGGATTATGGGTTACGATTTGTTTCCGCTGGACACTCTTCATGCCAAGCGTCGCCTTTTGGCTCAGGCCAAGGAGCGCGACTGGCTGTTGGTTTTTCAGCATGACCCGAAGCAACGAGCCGGCTATTTAAAAGAAGCCGACGGCCGCGAAGTGATCGTTCCTCCCGAAGCGCTAGAGGCTTAGCGTCGTTTTCCGGTTCTGGACAATAATCAATAAATATGTATCAATAGTCCCAATTCAATTTGGGACTTTAGGTCCCTTTGAAGAAAGTGCAGACGTTAAGGAGGAGCCAGATGAAAGGCCTCATCTTCGTCGTCGCGCTGTTCGCAATCCTTATTCCTTCGGTCCAAATCCATGCCGCTCCCGTCAAAACCATAGAACACCGTTTCATTATCGGTTTTCTAGCGGGGACCTCGGCGTCGGAGCGCCGGCAAATCATCGAAACTCTCGGCGGAACCGTATTGCGCGATTGGCCGCCGTTAAACGCCGTGGCCGCTGAAGTCGCGTTGCCGAACAAAGATGCCTTCAAGGGCAATCTCAGAAGGCACCCGAAAGTCAGCCGTTTCGAAAACGACTTTGAAACCGATTGGTTATTGAGCGATCCTGTCGCAGTGCAGATGACAACATTGCGGGAAAGCTTTGATAGCCGCGCCGTTGCCCGAGTCCGTCAAAGCGCGCGCCGTGAGAAACAATCGCAGGAGGTTCAATGGGGCGTGCGCCGCGTCAATGCGCCGGCCGCTTGGCCGAGCAATCAGGGCGCAGGCGTCAAGGTGGCGATCGTGGACACGGGCATCGACGCTTCGCATTCCGATTTAGCCGGCAATGTGGCCGGCGGTTATAACGCCGTCAACAAGGAAGAGTCTTGGACGGACGATCATAACCACGGCACGCATGTGGCGGGCATTGTGGCCGCGGCGTTAAACGGCCAGGGCGTCGTGGGCGTGGCCCCACAGGCCCGGCTTTACGCCGTTAAGGTGTTGTCCGCAGATGGTTCCGGTTCTTTGACGTCCATCATCGACGGCATGATGTGGTGCATGGAAAACGGCATGAGCGTCGCCAATATGAGCTTGGGCGCGCCTCAGGGCAATTTCTTTTTCGAATATGCCGTTAATACCATGGTGCAGCGCGGCGTGACTTTGGTGGCGGCCGCGGGCAATGACGGCGGCGCGGTCAATTTTCCGGCGGCTTATGATGCCGCCGTCGCCGTGTCGGCGCTCTGTCCGCAGGGGATTACGGAAACCAGGCTCTGCCTGACGACCGAAGAAGGGATCGCGGCCTTTTCAAGCCGCGGACCCCAGGTTGATTTCATCGCTCCCGGGGTGAAAATCCCCTCAACAGTGAGGCAGAACGGGATTGCCGCTTACTCCGGAACGTCGATGGCCACTCCCCATGTGGCCGGTTTGGCGGTGTTGGCCGTTGCCAAAGGGTCAAGGACCCCTTCGGCCATACGCGCCGCGTTGATGCGGGCGGCGGTTCCTTTGCCGGGGCTCTCCGCCGAAGAACAGGGCCGCGGCTTGATTAATGCCGAACACCTGAGATAAGAATCGCGCTCAAGTCTCTTTAGGCGCCCCGCCTCTCATCAGGAAAGGTTAGAATTTTCATGTGATGAGAAGATTCTGTTTTATTCTTTTATTGCCGGCCGCCGTTATCGGCCCCCTGGGCGCCGCCGAATCCAGGTCCCGGCATGTCGAGTACCCATGGGATTTGCTCAAGCCTTTTGTCTGGGAATTTCAGTTGGCGACCATGCGCTTGGCCGATTCGCTGCACAAGCGAGAGCCGTTCGATGAATTCACGCGACCGCCGGACATCAAAGATGCCAGGCCTTTGCATCGGAAAGCCAAGCTGTTCGATGAGGAAATCAAGGCTGATTTTTTAAAACACGACGACCGGCTTTTTTGGAGCATGATCCCTAATGATTTGGGGGACATGGCCATTTGGCAGGGTTATCACACCGCGTTTCGGGCTTTCAAATACGCGGCGACCCATTCCCCCAGAGACCGTCTCTATTTGGCCAAATCGCTGGAGGGCCAGGCGTTGCTTCAGGCGGGTTACGGCAACGCGTTTTTGGTGCGCGGCATCGATCCGTCCGGAGGCGACACACATCCGCACCGTTATTCACGCCAAGGCGATCCTTATGACTGGGTCGAAGACGCCAGCGGTTCGTCCTTGACGGGCCATGTCTTCGGGCTTTATTGCGCTTATAAATTCGGCAATCCCGAGATCTCGGCCCGGGCCAAAGATTTATTTTTAAATTTGACCCGCAACCTGATTGCCAACGATTACAAACTCAGGAATGCCGACGGCACGGCGACGCGATATGGGGATCAGCGTTTCGTGGGGTGGCTGATCCGAACGCCCAATGTTTTGACGACGATCGCGATTTTAAGTTTCGCGGACTATCTTTCCGACGACCCTCTGTTTGACCGGGAAAAGGCGAAATTGATGCAAGGTTCGGCGGTCGTGCGCGGCGCGGCCAGGGGTGAGGTTCATTTGCTTTGGTACGGCAAGGAATACCATCAGCACCTGGCTTTCATGGCTTACTACGTTTTGTTGGGGACCGAGTCCGATCCCGAGTTGCGCCGGCTGTTGGATAAAAATTTTAACCGGCTGTTTCATAAATTTCGCAAGGAAGGCAATTCGTTTTTTAGTTTCGTTTACGGGACGTATTACCCGATGGAGCCTCATCGCCTGAAGATCGCCGTTCAGACGCTTCAGGAGTTCGCCTTTCCCAAAAAGCCCGGGTCTGTCAAAAATTCAACGGATTCGTCGATTGAAAAAATCGGACGCTGGGCCAAACAGCCCCTGCCTGTCTGGCGCCGCCCCAATACGGACATTATTTGGCAGCGCGATCCGTATCAGCTTGATCAGACCCAGGGCGTGATTCATCGTTACAGCGGCGTTGATTTCCTCATCGCCTATTGGATGGGACGGCAATTGGGTTTGATTGACTCCAAGTTGTAGGGAGGCTTACTGTTTAATGAGGGGAAAGGTTTTGCCGATCGCCACGCTGATCGTGCTTAAGAGCTGTTCCTGGCTGTAGGGTTTCGGCAAATACGCGCAGCCTTCCAAGGCCTCTTCTTCCTGGCGCCCCTGGATATGGGGATCGATGGTCACCATGACGAAAGGAACCTTCCCCATGGCCGGGTCTTTCCGGATTTCCTTGATGGCTTCGTAGCCCGGCATTTCAGGCATATGATGGTCCATGATGATCAAGTCCGGCCGTTCGCGTTTGGCCGCGGTCACGGCTTCCAACCCGGTTCCGGCTTCGACAATGGCGCAGTCGTATTTGGACAGCATCAATCCCAGGAGCTGGCGCTGCCGAACCTCATCATCCGCGATCAAAATTTTCACGCCGATGTTCAGTCGTCCTCTTCAGCGACCATTTCCCCCTCATCGAACTCGGTTCTGCCGATCGCTCTTCTCGTTGCGTTGATGGGAATGATTTCATAATACTCCGCGCCTCCGCCCTCCGCGAGAGTAAAGGCCGGCGTTCGAAAGGAACGCTGGAATCGGCTTAAAGAGCGCTGGAAGCATCGATGGAATTGCCGGTCATAATAAGCTTCGTTGCGTCCTTCGGCGGGATGGGTGACTCGCACGGCCAACCGTTGCTGATCAAACCTCGGCCCCATTGTGCCCCATTGGCTGCCGGAATAAAGATCGCGTTGAAGTCGCGGCAGCCCGTATTCAGCGGAGAATCGTTGCTGGATGCGTTGGCCCATGATTTCGGCGATGATATTGCCTTCGGCTGCGATGCTGAAATCGGTGTTTCCGGAGGTCTGTTCCGCGCGATAAATTTCCTGCATGCAGTCCTCGCGGTGTTGCTGAACGGGTCGAACCAGCGCGTTGCACAGGGGATCGCCCGGACAAAGCTCTCCATGCGCAAGGCCGCTCATGGCGGCAACGGCAAAGGCGATCAGCATCTTGGATTTGAATTTCATGGAACCTCCTTGGCCCCTCTTTATCATGTATATCCCCTGATTGATTGAAAAGCAAGGCGGAATTATCGGGCTAGGGATGCGCAGCCGGCAAGCTTCGTATAATGAGCGCCTGCAGAAACGCCCCCATAGACTAGTGGTTAGGTCACGGCCCTTTCAAGGCCGAAGGACGAGTTCGAATCTCGTTGGGGGCACCAAGCTTTTTTCGTCGAGAAACGCTTCAAAAGCTAGCCCGATATCCTCCTGAGAGCCTACCAGTGGCGATCGTTTTAGCGATCGATGTGTCTTAAATCAAAAGTGGAATTGAGCCCCAGCCATTTGCCTTGAAATCAATCAAGCTCTTTACATTCGTTTTTTGCTCTGTTAGATTACAATTAGCCTCGAATTTTTTGGGGTGTAAAGGTTAGACCTTTACCGTAAAGAAGGGACACCCGCACAGACGTTAGTATTTTTTATTGGTCGGGAAGGCAGGCAGGATGTCGGTAAATCAGGTTATTGGCAAATTTATGGTTTCCATTTTGTGTTTAACGTCCGCTTCATGCGGGCAGGTATTTTTGAGCAAGGAAGACAAAATGTTGCTGGAAGATGTAAATCGAAATCCCACAAAATATCGTAAAAGTGACAAGGGGTACGATGAAATTCAACTTGAGAAGAAGCGAGAAGCCGTGGCTTCTTTGTTGCGCACCCCACTTGAATTCGGCGTCCCAAAGGACGAATCAAATGCAGCGTGGGGTAGGGCGCAATCCTTCGTTGGAAAATACAGCGGCATGAAGTTGCAAGTCGCTACTGATTTTGTCCTCCAGACATATAACTCAATCGAAGGTCGAGCTGCATATCAGGTTGTACGATCTCCCGGGGTTGATAAAGATATTTTTACAGTCAATTGCAGTAACACGATTTTTTATAAAGAAGCTGATGCGAACGCTCGCATTTTGGCTCATTTTATCCAGACTGGAGAAATACCATTTCCAGAACTCATAACGAGATAGAACACGAAATAACTCTGCGCGATGCCAATGTCCCGCCCCCACAATTTTTTTGGAAACCCTACTTGATCGTACGCGGGATATCAGCTAGAATAGAAACAATCTTAGATTACGAGAGAGACTATCCTTAGGACTCAGTCGGCGGGGTTGGTCTGGGGGCACTACCTCTCGTAAGCAACGCCGACAAATTTTTTTGACCCACGAAAGTGGGTTTTTTTTTAGAGCTTGGTAGTTTATGAACAACAAAGAGCATATATCTAAACTTACCGGCTCCTTATTGGAAAGAGGCCAGCGTCCAGACGGAGCCTATGACGAGGCATATTTAGCCATATTAGTTAGGCATTTGCATTTGTTATCCCAATTATCTCGCCCGAATCTTCGGATAGCAGTGCCGGTTTTTTCCGATGCTATGCGCATGCTTCATCATCGCCAAGAGAGAATCAATAAACAGCAATTAAAACGTCGGGATGTTATTGGGGCATTAGGATTACTCAAATTTCATATGGAAGCCGTTCATCATTGCGATGTCAAGTTGAACCCTCTTCTAACTCAATTTATGGGCCCACCTATTAATGAAACCGTCGCCCTAGATTACTATGAAAAAAGTGTCATAGGGGAAGTGATGGATATTTATAAAAGAAAAGTGGTTATAGATGAAGACGGGATGAGGCATCTTTATAAAGAAAAAGCGTCCGATGGAAAACATGTCATGCTACCAGAAAATTTTCTTGTCCATCGAGCAAAGCGGCTTCCTTGGATACGCTATGCAATTGAAAATTCCAAAGAAGTATATAGGTTAGCTGAGGAAAGTTGGGTAACTTATGCTTATGCAATGGTAATGGTGGTTCCAACGGCGAGCGGACCTATAAATAATTATTTTCTTGTTATTGTTAGAGGGAAGAAGAATCAACCGTTTAGATTCGTCACCGCATATTATATGGAGGACGATGACGATTTTTTACGCAGAATCGAACCTTTTGCTCCTTTTTTGAAAAGCCCAGAGACAGCGTCAGAGTTTCAGTCTAGCTTGACTTAATACTGATCGTTTCAGCGATCGGCATGAGAACAAAATAGGGCTGGACAGGGCCTCCTCTTGCTCCGGCGGCGAATTCACCTTAAGCTTTCAGCATGCGGCCTTATTCGGCTGTGGCGACGTTGTGGTTTTTAACGGCTACCGTTGCCCGGGCGATTGAGAATCCCGGCGCAAGTTTGCCTGCTTGCGCGGATTGGGGCGACTCATTCGGCGATGTTCTCGCCGAGGTGTTCGAGCAGGTCAAGGATCGTTCGGGTTACGGCATCGCCTTTCGCAACAGGTTGCGGCTGGACTATCTTCCGGATGAAGAATACGCCAGTTGGCCCGGGTCCGGCAGCTCACCGGCCTTGGCGGTTTATGTGAACTCTCCGCACAACGCTTCGCATCGGCCCAGGATCCGCATCGGCCGCGCGCTGAAAAGAATTGCCTGCAGCCGCGATGAAATCGCCTTCGTTATCGCCCATGAAATGGCGCATTTGGGCGACCGGCAGGACCGTTTTTACAGATTTCAACTGGGGCGGTTTTGGCGGTGGTTTCGACGGGAGTATCGGGATCATCGGGAAAGGGACCCGGCCGCGTACGAGCGGTTGCGTGAAGCCATGCTGCGGGAACGAGGGGAAGTATTCACGAAATGTCTGGAGCGGGCCGCGGATTTAAGGGGCCGGGAAATCATGGAGCGCGCTGATTTTAACCGTGATGCCGCCCCGGCTTTCTTCGAGCATATGGAAGATTGGATCGAGGCATTAGGCTTGGGGCATGAAGACGAAACCCACGGCTCGCTTGAAGAGCGCATTGAGCAGGTCGAGGAAGAGGAGCCCGAATGGCCGCGGGCTTTGCGCCCGTGCCGCAGGCTGTTGCTTAAGGAATCTCCTGAAGAACAGGGGGGGTAGGATTTTATCCCAGAGCGGCGATGTCGGATAAATCGCCCACCCACACGACCCCGACGCCCGGCACCGTGACCAAGCGTTCGGATTCAGGACCAAGCTTGGCCCGCAGGTGTCTTAAACAGGTCTCAACCGGATCAGCCGCGGCTTGATATTGATAGCGTTTGCCCATCTTAAAAAGCCGGCCGGCCAGCGTGGCCCAGGGAACCAGCGCTTTTTTGCGTATCGTCAACGCCAGAACATTAAACTCGCGAGGGGTTAACGGCAGGGTCTGTTCTCCCAAATAAGCCCGGCTCTGGGATAAATTGACGCGCACCGGTCCGCCTGAAATCTCCTGGGCCGCGCCCCGGACCTTGATGCGGCGCAGCCATTTGTCGACGGCTTGAATCAAATCGGATGTTTTCGTGGCGCCTTTGATCAAATACCCGTCGGCGCCGATCTCATCCATGCAGAGGCGCTGGACCTCTTCGTCCGCGCACCCTGTAAAGATCAGCACCACGGTGGAGGCCAGTTCCGGGTCGTTTTTAATCCCCCAAAGAACCTCGGTTCCGCTGATGGCGTGATCCCCTAAATGCAGATCGAGGACAACCAGGTCAGGATGAAATTTTTTGCAAAAGTGCATGGCTGAAAACGCGTCCCCGGCAAAGGCCGACTCAATGCCGTGCACTTCCAGGCCGAGCGACAGCCATTGGCAGATCGTCACATCATCATCAACGATCAGGATGCTGGGCCGTTCATGGCGTTGGTTTCGTTTGTTTGTATCCATTGTGATAAACCATTAAGTATTGATCCGGGCGCGTATTTTGTCGATGTGAGTTTGCTCACATGCGGGAACAAGGTTGGTAGAATGAGGCTCTTCGATACCCGTTATTTTTATGCGTCAATTATCCGCGTTTGGTTTGTTGCTGGGGCTTTCGGCCTGCGCTTCGATGGGCCGCAACCCTGCTCCCTTGGCCGTCATCGACGCGCATACCCATGCGGATTTCGACGGCAAGCCGGAAGCCGCCAGCGGTATTCTTTTTACCCGCGAGCAATACCTGCAGGAGATGGGCAAGGCCGGGGTCGTGGGCGCGGTGGCGCATACGGATGAATACGAAAAGGGCTATGCGGATTTGCGCGAGCACGGCGTCGTCCATTGCGCGGGCATCAGGGATGCCGTGGACGCAGCGCGTCTGGAAGCCGGGTTGCGTTCGGGGCGATACGCCTGCGTCAAGATTTATTTGGGCTACGTTTACCGTTATGCCCATGATCCCATTTACGATCCCGTTTACCGCTTGGCGGAAACGTACGATGTCCCCGTTGTTTTTCACACCGGCGACACTTACGAGGCCCGGGGCAAGCTCAAATATGCCGATCCCTTGACCATCGATGAGGTGGCGGTGGATCATCCTAAGGTGAATTTTGTGCTGGCCCATTGCGGGAATCCGTGGATACAATCTGCCGCCGAAGTGGCTTATAAAAACCCCAATGTTTACTTGGACAGTTCGGCTTTGTTGATCGGCCGCTTAAACGAGCTGCCCCGTGAAACCGTCGATGAATACCTGGTGCGTCCGTTGGCCTGGGTATTCGGCTATTTGGAGAATCCTTCCAAGCTCATGTTCGGTTCCGATTGGCCGCTTTCGGACATGGCTTCCTCCATCGAGGCTGTTAAGCGGGCCATCCCCAAGCAGCATTGGCGGGCCGTTTTCCATGACAATGCGGCCGACGTTTTCAAAATCAAGCCCTCTAAGGGTCCGTTAAGGAATTGATCATTAATTCCTTAACGGACCCCAAGCAGCGCGCTTCGAATTTTTAAAAAAGCCCTTGCCAAAATAAAGAAGTTCTGTTAGCGTTGAAAACGTTGGTGTATTTTTAGCGTGGGGAGGGAATTTATGGCGACAGAGTGGTTGAAAATCGTATCCGATCCGTTTTTGAATTTCTGGAGCAGAGTGGTGGCAACGCTGCCGGGCGTTGTGGCGGCGCTGATCCTGCTGTTGATCGGCTTCATGCTGGGCCGGGCGTTGAGGGCCACGGTGGAGCGGCTCTTGGGCATGGTGCGCCTGGACGAATACACCGACAAGGTGGGTTTCAATGAGATTCTAGCCCGCGTCGGATTCGGGCGTTCGCCTTCATTTGTGTTCGGTTTTCTTATCTATTGGCTGGTTGTTCTCGTTTTCATTGTTTCCGCGGCCAATGTCGTTGAGTTGACCGTGGTTTCGGAACTGTTGGAATACTTTGTGTTGTTCATCCCGAAATTGATCGCCAGTATTTTGATCGTGTTCGGCGGGTTGGCGCTGGGGCATTTTATGGCCCAAATCGTCAGCAATGCCGCGGTTTCCAACAGCATTAAGGGCGGCCAGGGTTTGGCCAAGCTGGCCAATGTCGTGGTCATTATTTTTACCGCGCTCATGGCCCTGGAGCACCTGGGCATCAACACCGAGTTATTGGCATCGAGCTTCCAGATCATCCTGGGGACCATCGGCCTGGCCGTGGCTATCGCCTTCGGTCTGGGCGGCCGGGACGCGGCGGCTGATTTATTGAAAGACTTTTTGAAGAAGAAATAGACTAATCGGGCGGCAAGTCCAGAATCCGGGGATTGGCCAGAAGGTATTCCACGGCCTCCTGGTAGCTCCAAAAAAGCAATTCGGAGCCCAGCGCTTTTTTAGATTTTTCCAGGAAAACGCCCACATCGCCGGCTGAGCGCATGTTTTTGACGTGCCCGATGCTCATCACCGGAAGAATCCCCTCGAATTCGGCGTAACGCCGGTGGAGTTGATTGAGCATCCAGGTCAATTCCGTGGGCGCGACAAAAATGTAGTCGAGAAAAATCGGCGTTGTTGATGTCAGGTGCGTCCAAATTTTCCAAAACAGGCTTTGCCGGCGGCGCTCGAGCGCCTCGATGAGATCGGGCGAAGAGGCGGGGGCGTCTTTAACCCGGCGTTGTTGCTGATGGAGGCGTTCCGAGGAGGGGCAAAAGAGCCGTCTTTTGATTTGGCGCCATGGCGACCAGCCGGCTTCTCCGTAGATAGGAATTTCCAGCAGCAGTTTTTTTTGTCCCGATTGCTGCGGCCGATTCATGTCACGTTCATCGACATACCAAGGAACGGCCCAGCTGTAAGCCGACCGATAATCATAGCTGCCATGCGCCGCGTTCATGCGGTCCTTCTTGCGCACCGAAGAATCGGCCAGGATGCCGCTGGCCGCCAGCGCCCGCACAATGTCCTGCGGCGGTTCCATGGCGTAGCCGCCGGCGCGATAGGCCAGACAGCGGTAGGAGGCTCGCGCGGGTTTGCCGATGCCCTCAAGCAGCGCGCGCCCGCGATCAAGATGCGTTTTTTGTTCTTCGTAGGGTAAAGCGGACAAGGACCAGCGGCTAAAATCGAGCCGCCAGCGGCCATCCGCATACCGGGCCGCCAGCCATTGAGGATGCAGATGGAGTTGGGCATCGTGGCCGCGGGCCACGGCGTTTCGGACCTGTTCGCGCCAAGCCGCCAAGATTTCGCCGGCGCCGGGGACGGCGTCTTGATGGCGCTCGTGCGCCCAATAATAGCCGACCTCGGCCATGAGCGTCAGTTTTGCGTCGTGATTTTGGCAGACATCGAGCAGCTGCTCGGTTGGCTCGTATTGGATGTTGAAGAAATCGCCGGAGCCGTCGCCGAATACTTCCCAGTCATTGCTGAGGATGAGGCCGAGCTTCATGAATTCTTGAACGTTTCTTTATAGCAGGATTGAGGGTAGATGGTGATGCCGCGGCGCGCGCAAGCGAGCATTCCTTCGAAGACGCGCTGCGTGTCCGCGACGAAGCACGGGACGAGCTTGTAGCGAAAATCTTTCATCACGCCGTTGAGGTAGCGCCGGCCGAAGCCCGGCGTATCATGAAGCGTGGCGGTCCTCGAATGCGCCAGGGTTTTGACCCGGACAGGCCGGCCTTCATAATCGATGCAAACGGCCTCGAACACTTCGGGTTCGTAAAGATCCACGGGGAACGCTTCCTTCAGGCAGTCTTCGACGCAATGAATCACGATCATGGTGTCGGAGTCCACGCCCAGACCGACGCTCTTGGCGCGGGCCTCGACCAATTTATAGTAGGGGCTGGTTGCATCGAAGGGCCGGATGGATTTGTGATGGTCTTTGGTTAGTTCCGCGGCCAAAGGCCCTTTGGCGCAAGCGGCTTTGATGGGGTGGAGGCTGCGCACGGCGCCGGGCCGCCGGCGAAAAAGTTCGGTCAGCAAACCCGTGGACGAGGGCGTATTCTTGACATCAAACACCCGGCCGCTTCTCAAAAATTCACGCGACGGCGGCTGCGAGAATGAATGCATGGCGATCGTGCCCGACGGTCCGACGATCTCTTCAAGGATTTCCAACAAGCGTTCGGGGGCGAATGCGAGGCGCAGGGCTTTAATGGAGCTGGTTACGATCACGGCGTCGCCGGGTTGAATACCCATGACTTCTTGAAGAAGAGCCCGGACATCCGATTCCGTGAGACGGGGAAGGCAGTTCAGGTAGGCCTCGAAGGCGTTTTTCTTGGCCCGGCGCCAGGCATTGAGCGCAGAATCCGGCAAAATATTTTTAATCCGATTCTTTAAGGACATGACCGGCTTATATGGATCCCAACGTTCGGCTGTCTGGCATTATTCATTTTTTCCGCGCGTGAGCGCTGAAATGGGTACGGTAGGATTCGAACCTACAACCCCTCGCGTGTAAGGCGAGTGCTCTAACCGTTGAGCTACGTACCCATAAGAGAATGGGGCCCGGCCCGCGCCATAAGCCCTTTGCGCCTTGTACTTTTATAAACTTCTGACCGTGTTGGCGACACCCGCGATTTTGGGTCTTTTGGCCGGGGGTGCGATTTTTGCCGGTTTGCCCATTGCCTTCGCCTCCGGCGTCAAGGAACGGCATCGTTCACTGTTGACGTCGATTTCCACCGGCATCTTAATCTATCTATTCGTTGAAATTTGCGCCAAAACATTGGATGAGTTGGAGGATTTGTTGGCTTCCTCCATGGCGGATTACCCGACCTGGGGCGATTTTTGGCTTTACTCGTTTCTGTTCATCGCAGGATTGGCCGCCGGCCTGCTGGGGCTTGTTTATTTCGAGGGCCGCTTCATCAAACAGGGCAAGGACGAAATCCTGCCCATGATGCGGGCGCGCCGGACGGCCCTGTTCATCGCCATCGGCATTGGACTGCACAATCTGACCGAAGGATTGGTGATCGGAGCCCAATATGCATGGGGTGAACAGAACTTCGCGCTTTTGTTGGCTTTGGGTTTTGGTCTTCATAACGCCACAGAAGGTTTCGGCATTGCAGCGCCCATGGCCGGCCATTCTCCCGGTTTCCGCTACCTAATGGGTCTCGGACTCATCGGCGGTTTGCCGACTTTTATCGGAGCGTTATTGGGCGGGGTTTGGGTGAATAAAATGTTGGAAACGTTTTTTATGGCTGTCGCCGCCGGCGCCATCCTTTATATAATCGGGGAATTGCTTCACTTAGGCCGCCGTCTCAAAGGAGAGGCGCTTGTCGAGGTTGGGCTTTTGATAGGATTTGTAGCGGCTTTCGCCACGGAGATGATGATTGTTTCTCAAGGCGGGAGTCTCTAGCGAGGCGCAACGCGTAGGATTAGGATGTAAGGAGGAAAAAATCAATGTCAGACAAGGTGACGTTAAGCGTTATTAAGGCCGACGTCGGCGGCTATGTCGGTCATTCGTGTTCTCACCCCCGGTTGCTCGAGCGGGCCCAGGAGGAGATGAGCAAGGCAAAAAAAGACGGGCTGTTGACGGATTTTTGCGTTTTGGCCTGCGGCGATGATCTTGAGTTGATCATGACGCACGGCAAAGGCGTTTCCAACGACGCGGTCCATGCATTGGCCTGGGATACGTTCCATAAATGCACGGATGTGGCCAAAGAATTAAAGCTCTATGGCGCGGGGCAGGATTTGCTCTCCGACGCTTTTTCGGGCAATATCAAAGGCCTCGGCCCCGGCGTAGCGGAAATGGAATTTTCCGAGAGAAAAAGCGAGCCTGTGTTGATTTTCATGGCGGATAAAACATCTCCGGGCGCTTGGAATCTGCCCGTCTATCGAATGTTCGCGGATCCTTTCTGCAGCCCCGGCTTGGTGATCGATCCGGCCGCCCACGGAGGCTTTACCTTCGAAGTGTTGGATGTCGAAGAAAACAAAACCATCAAACTCAATACCCCGGAGGAATCCTACGATCTGTTGCTGTTTCTGGGCACCATCGATCGTTATATGGTCAAGGCCGTTTACCGCCGTTCGGACAATGAAATTGCGGCCGTGGCTTCCACGGATAAGCTCTCCCATATCGCCGGACAATACGTGGGCAAGGATGACCCTGTGTTGGCTGTGCGCGCTCAGGCTGGATTCCCGGCTGTGGGCGAGGTCCTGGAACCTTTCGCCTTCCCGCATTTGGTTGAAGGCTGGACCCGGGGTTCCCATCATGGGCCTCTGGTGCCTGTCGCCTTCGAAGACGCCCGCCCGACCCGTTTCGACGGGCCGCCGCGCGTCATTTGCGCGGGATTTCAGTTGAACAAAGGCCGTCTTGAGGGTCCTGTGGACTTTTTCCGCGATCCGGCTTTTGACTTGACCAGGAACACGGCTTGGAAAGTCGCGGATTATATGCGCCGCCATGGGCCGTTTCAGCCTCATCGTTTGGGCTTGGAAGCCATGGAATACACCACGATGCCTAAGGTGATGGACAAATTGAAGCATCGTTTCATCGACGAAACCGAGGGCAATGCCAAAAAAAAACAGGCTCATAAAGCGCCTGCGCTGAGCCGGTAATTAGACCCGCACGGTATTGAACAGCCTCCCGCTTTTCGGCGGGAGGCTGTTTTTTGTCTAAAATATTTTTTAAATGAACGATCAAGTCACCGAAGTCCAGGCTAAAATTTTAGCCGCAGCCAAAAGCGAATTCGCCCGTCATGGCCTCAAAGGCGCCCGCGTTCGCGGCATCGCAGCAAAAGCGGGTGTCACCGCGGCCATGATCAATTATTATTACCGCAGCAAAAAAGCCCTTCATGCCGCGGTGGTGGATGAGGCCATGAATCGGCTTGCCGAGCGGCTGGGAAATATTTGGTTCGCGGAGCGGCTGATGGAGCAAAATACGGACCTGATGGCCGGCCGTTTGGCCGGCGCGTATTTTGATTTTTTATGCGAGGAGCAGCAATTGCAGCAATTGCTGATGCGCGAGATTCTGGACCAGGGTCAGGCTGTTTCCGGTTTTGTGCATCGGTATGTCACGCCCATGAGGAGCCTTTGGCGAAGCCGCCTGCCGCCTGAGCGCGCCGATCTCCTGGAGCAGGCCGGCATCAGCATTTTCGGCGCTATTGCCGGATATTTTTTGTATAGCCCCATGCTGGGCGATTTGCTCGGGAAAGAACCCTTGTCGCCGGAAACTCTGTCCATGCGCCGGCGTCATATCGTGGACTTGGCCTCGCGCGTCGTTTCTTCAGCGTCCAATTCCTGATAAAAGACGAATAAATTCGATTTTTCCAGTTTTTTGGGACTCGAGGGAGGCGTTTTTTACCCGAAAGTCCCATGATTCGAATCCTTTATTCATCCAAAATAGATCAGTGCAACGATCCCTTTTATTTCTCCTTTGCGCCCTGGTGTTTGCCCGTGGCGCATCGGCCCTGACCGCGGAGCCACCGCCGAACCCTGACCAACTGGAACAGACATTCGACCGGCGCAGCGCCGCGGCATCGTCTGACGTCAGGCCTTTAGCGTTGACCGGTTTGCGGTCCCCTGAGCCTTCGGCAATCCCCGTCAATCAGCCGCCGCAAAACCCTCGTCGAAAGAGCCGCCTTTTGGTGACTCCGCCCGAGCGTATGAACGCCGATTTTGCGGCCACGGTCGAAGATCATCGTATCGAAGGCTCGGCCTATTTTCCCGCTTATCGCGGCTTGCGCGCGGGTTTTCGCGCCGGCGTTGTCAGCGGAGCAAGTTTTTTGGGCGGACCAGGCATCCCGCTGGCCACATTGGCCGCAAGTCCATATTTTGGTGGTTCGTTGTCTTTTCGCCACGCGGGAAAGAATTGGGATGCCTTGGCTATGGGAACAGCGACTTCGCTCACATTGAGGACGCATCCCGCGTTAGGCCAGGATGATTCAGAAGCGGAACCCGTGTTGTTGACGCCCGCGGGAGTCTTCAGTTTTTACGCGGACAGCATCGGCATTTTGCGCTTATCCGAGCGGGCCGCGGTGGCTATTTTTGGGGCGGCCGATGCTTGGAGCATGACGGCCCCGGGCAGCCAATCGGACCGGGAAGGCAATGTCGGCTTGGCCGCGGCGATGAATCTTTCCGGCCGGGACCGGATTCGCGCCTGGGCGCAGGTCGAGGGGGTTGTTCATCGGGCTGATTCGTTCAGGAATGACAAACCCAACGGCCTTTGGAACGGCGGGGTATTTTTTGACGGCGTGCGCGCGGGAGCCGACTACACGCATCGTTGGACCCCGGAGGACCGGATGAGGCTGTGGTACGAGCATTATTACGGCCCGCTGTACAGGAGTTCCGAAGCAGGTTTTCAAATCGATCATCGCCGCGTCGAGGCGGCCGCGGCTTTGAAATCCCAACGATCCCATTCGCCATGGGCGCTTGATGAAACGGGCGTCGCCGCAACATTGCATGTGGATGTTGGCCGGGGCATCGGTGTTGAAGCCGCGGCTTCGTACATGGATCGTCAGGACATCGAAGGGCATCAATTGGCGCCGGATGTGGCGGTTATGGGCGGCTTGGATTGGCGTCATAACGCCGGCCGCCTGAGGGGAAACATCCGAGCCCGCCGCCGGCTCAGGCGCCAGGGAACCCCGGCGCTGTCGCCGGCTAGGTTTGAGGCCGGCCGCGAGTTTTTTTCTTCAATCGACCGGGATCTCAGGGACAATTTTAAAATCGCGGTTCACGCTTCTGACAACCTTTCTTCTTTTGCGCAAAATCTCCGGGTCGCCGATGCGAAACAAATTGTTCAAGCCGCCGCTCTCATGACGTATTCATTGAACGACTTGAACTATAACTTTGATGAGGGTGATACCATCAACGCGGGCAATGCTCAGGATCTTTACCGGCGCTGGCGCGAGAGCTACATTTCAGGCCAAGAGGATCCCATGATGGTTTGCATCGGCGCCGCGCAAGTCGCATCGGAATTGGCGGTTGATCTAGGCGCGCGCCTGGGATTAAACGTTGAAGCGAGCAGCATTAAGGTGGTTTCTATCGATGAAAATGAGCAATCCATCGGCCATGCCGTGCCCATGATCCGTCTTCCTGGGGAGGGGTTTGTTTTTGTGGATTGGGGAAATATTATTCCCACCAACACGTTCGACCCGGAGGCGGCCTTGGCCGTTTACCAGGCTCAAAACGGAGGCTTTGCGATTTTGCATACGGTGGGCGATACGCCCCGCGGCGGCCGCTATGATGGGCGCATCATCACCGAGCAAGGCCGTCCTGTTCTTGATGCGGCCACATTCCACGGGGATCCAAATTTACCCAGACCGGCGGGCCCCGATCTTTTTCATGATGATCCGCGCGGCGCTCCGATTACCCGCGACCGGGCGCTGGACGCCCTGGACCGGACGCTCGAATAAGCGGCGCCGGTTTTTACCGGCGGGCCCTGCGTTTCAATTGGCGCCAGGTTATCTGAGCCAAAGGATCGATGCTGTTTTGTTCGTAAATTTCTACGGCCGTGGACGCCCAGCCCTCGTAACGTTCGGCAGGGGATAAATAGACCCGGGTGAAGAGTTTGACGCCGGCGGGCGCACGTTCCGATACCCAGTTGGCTGCGGTTATTCTTAAATTCATGTTGCGCAAAGGCGATCGTCTGAGGAACCCTTCCTCACTCATCCGCCATAAAGCGACGGCCACGGCGTCTCCGTTTAGCCCTGTTTCCGAATTCAGGTAAAGACTGATGTTATGAATCGGCGGATCGGTTCGGCGTAAATCAACCATCGCATAAACCCAAGCGATCTCGGCGATATAAATCCTGCGGTCGGAAGCATCATAGCGTTCGATGTCCGCAGCCCTGATCCGCCAATAGTCGTTGATGATTTGGCGCGGGTCTTCCAGCATCAGAACTATTTCTTTGCCGTCCGCAGTCAAGGTTGCGCTGCGCAGGGTGACTGAGCCCAGCCAAACCCACCGGCCATTGAGGCAAAGATAGGAGTCCGGCGCGCCATGAAGCGCGCTGCGGTATTGCAGGCGCCGCCACGGCAAACCATGATCATCGACAAACGCAGAATCAACGGTTATTTCATCTTTGGTCCAAGGGTGTTGGGGCCGGGAATTTTCTTCGCAAAAGCGCCATTCGCTCGCTGTCCATTGCCGCCAGGATGCCCGTTCGTCAAGATAGCCGTTGGCTTCGCTTTCCGCAGATAAAGCCGGGGATTCCGGCGGTTCATCGCAATATCCGTTTTGGGCAGACAGGCCGATTGTAAGCCAAAGAAGCAGAGAATATTTAATCATGGACATCCTAAATTCATATATACACCCACTTTTGTTTAAAGTCAACCAGTTTTTTATTTTTTACGCGTATTGACATACGGATTATTTTATGTTAAATGTTTGTTTAGAACAACAATTTAACAAAGAAATTCGAGGCAAAAGCGAAGGAGTTCGACAATGATTAAAACAGGAACGGACATTCTCCCCGGGCCGCAAGGAATCCGATTATCCGATTCATTGCGCATCGGCAGCATGATGGTTCGCAACCGGCTTTACCGCGCGCCGGTGCTCGAAGGCTATCTAGGCGAGAAGGATTTTATTCGAGCGTATGAGGAGCATTTCATCCCCAATGCCAAGGCCGGTATCGGTTTAATCATTATGGGCTCCTCCTGTATTGATGAAGAGGGTCATGCCGCCCCGGGCATGATCTCGGTGCACTTACGGGAGAACGTGCTTCCCTTGGCCCGTTTAACGGCCCGGGTTCATGAGCACGGCGCCAAAATCGTGATGCAGTTGGGTCATGGCGGGTATTTTGCTCTCGAAGGCTGGCATACGGCTTACAAAAGCCGCAGAAAAAAGCCGTTGATCGGCCCCAGCCCTCTGCCTTTGCCTTTTTCCTTAATGATCAGGCCTGTTCATGCGTTAACAACGGCGGAAGTTTACGAGTTGGCTGAAAAATTCGGACGCTCAGCGGCCTTAGCCAGGGAAGCGGGTTTAGACGGCGTTCAATTGGCCGCGGGCAACGGCAAGCTGCTGCATCAATTTTTGACCCCGTATTTTAATCGCCGTACGGACGAGTTCGGAGGAACGGTGGAAAATCGGACCCGTATTCTTAAGGTGATTCGGGAATCCATCGCCCGGCACGCAGGAGCTGATTACCCGGTTTTAACCAAGCTGCCCATGATGGACACCCAGCATGCGAAGAGGCGCATCACGCTTGAAGACGGCCTCGCCATGGCGCGCCTTTGCGAGCAATGGGGTTTCGCCGCCATTACGCCCACAACCGCGGACGCGTTCCCGACCGCAAAAGTGACGCGCGGCGATTATCCGGCCGGCGTCTACGAAAACGGAACCATTGCACGGCAAATGCGAGAAGCCTCCGGTTCTTGGTGGCGCTTTCACCTCTATCGTTGGACGACGGCTTACGCCGCCCGGCGCGAACCATTTCAAAGCGTTTGGAATCGCGACATTTTTGCGGCGATCAAACGAACCGTGTCCATTCCGGCATTTGCCGTCGGCGGCATCCGGTCTTTGGAGGATATTGAGTCCATTCTAGGTTCGGGGCAGGCTGATATGGTGGGCATGGCCCGGCCGTTGTACGCGGAACCCGACTTGCCGGCCCGGCTGTTGACCGGTGACCGGCGGGCGTCGATTTGCGAAAGCTGCAATCGCTGCGTGTTCATGGCGCTGGCTTTGGGCAACCGGGGCGGCTGTTACAACCCCGATGTCAATAAAAAACGCGCCGCCTTATTGCGCGAGCGTTCCCAACAAGCAGAAATTCTGATTTAGCGCGTCCGGCGTAAATCCCATGGCATTTCCTGGTTATTCGCTCTAAAATTAGTCAAAATAACGGGTCGAATGCGGGGGGAATTGATGTCGCGCCGGGGTAGCTCAGCGGTAGAGTAGCGGTTTCGTAACCAGAATTAAACCACGCCCCCCAACTTTGCTGATGTTTGCCCTCCGACGATTTAGCGATCATCGATTTAATCCTTCTTCCCACCTTGACCAATAAACAAAAGTTAACCTCTCAAGAGCCGACGTCAATAAAAAAAACAAATCTTCACCGTTGGGCAGTTTGGATATTGTTGCCGCTATGTTTGTTGTGTTTGGTGTTTCAGGGTGGACGGGCGATTCTTAATCATTCGGCCACTTATGACGAACCTTATTTTATTACCGCAGGCTATAGTCTTTGGAATACAGGAGATTTCAGGCTAAGAAAAGATAAGGGCATTTTGCCTATGTCCTTGGTTAGCTTGCCCCTGATTTTCACAAATGTGCGCATGAGAACGGATACGCAACTCTGGAAGGATGCTATTTATGCCAGATCGCCCGAGCCCAGCGAATGGACCAAAGCCATTCCTTTCGTGGAAGATTTTATTTTCAACAATGTTATTTCGACCTCAACAATACTCTTGGTCAGCCGTTTGATGGTTCTGGCGGTTTCGCTTTTGTTGGCATTGGGAGTTTTTTCATGGGCCAAACGGCTCTATGGCATTAAGGGAGGATTGCTTGCTCTGGCTTTGTATTCATTTTGTCCAAACATTTTGGCCCACTCGTCTTTAGCCACCGAGGATCTTCTGATCACAGCCTTTTTTTTCATGGCGACGTATAGTTGCTGGCTTTATTACGAGAAACCTGTCGCCGTTAGAGCCATAGGTTTGGGCGTTTGCGCGGCCCTGGCCCTACTATCCAAGCACAGCGCTATTATTCTGTTGCCGGCCTTGATCGGCGCCGTTTGGTGTTCAATGCGCTTTAGCAGCGAAAAACCCGGACCAAGGCTGTTTCGATATATTCCACTGGCAGCGTTCTCGCTGATCATAACCATCCTTCTTTTCTATCGCTTCATCCATGTTGATGAATACTTCAAGGGTGTCTTGGGTGCTTATCGGTATATCAGCCGTGGGCAGATGAGTTATATGGCCGGTCAGTATTCTTCAACCGGATTTTGGCACTATTTCTTTTTTACATTTATTGCCAAAACCACGATCCCAGCGTTGCTGCTTGGAACCATCGGGCTTTGGCTGGAATTTCAGGATCGCCTCCGTAGGCGCACCGTTTTTTTTCTTTTTGTGCCGGCCGTAATTCTGCTTGCAGCCAGCATATTTACCCCGCTTAAAATAGGCCACCGGCACATCTTGCCTATTTATCCGCTGTTGTATGTATTGTGCGCTAAGATTACGCAAAGCCCAAGGCTTAAATTCGCGGCCTTATTTCTATTGCCATGGCATATTCTTTCGGCAGTAAGCATCGGTCCTCACCATTTGGAATATTTCAATGAAATGTTCGGCGGGGCTAAAAAAGGTTGGCATTATTTAGTGGACTCAAACATCGATTGGGGCCAGGATTTGCCGTATTTGCGCCGCTATATCGAACAGTATCCTGACGCCGAGGTCGTGCTCATCTATTTTGGGCCTGTGCCTCCAAAATCAATCGGCTTTGAGTTCCAGGATTTCATGTCGGAATTCCGCGGACTGCATTCCCATATCAACACCCCAAACCCCAAACAAGAAATTTTAGCCATCAGCGTCACGAAGCTCCAGGGGGTTTATTTCGCACCTCAACTTGGCGCCGATCCTTTTTATTGGCTCAAAACGTTTCAGCCTATCGATAGAGTCGGGCACTCTATTTTAATTTACGACATCACTGACAACGCAAAAGTTCATGAAATGTTGGCTCACTATTATTATCTTTACGGTCAAAAGCGTCATGCTCTTAGAGAAGCTCAGCGAGCCTTGGCCTTGGACGGGAGCACGACGTGGGCCAAATATGTTGCCGCGATGGTTCTACTAGATCAAAACCGGCCCCGCGAAGCATTGAATTATTTAATCCCTGCCATGGAAACCGACCGCCATCCAGGTCTGACTCAACGAATGGCCGTGACGCCTCAGGTTAAAGGATTTTATGCGCAAGCACTGATGAATCTTGGCGTTCTTTGTTTAGATGAAAGGAAATATGCCGAAGCTGTTCGGTTGAACTATTTAGCCGGTCAACTTGATCCGGGCAATTACAGGGCGCTTACCAATCTTGGTATTGCCTATTTAAAAAATGATCAGCCCAGGCTGGCTCTTGATGCCTTTGAACAAGTTTCAAAACTAGGTATTGCCGATCCCATCGTGTCGCACAACAGAACCCTCGCGTTAAAAGCCCTGGGTTATCTTAAGTAGCCCTTATTTAGGTAGGCCTTGTCCTTGGCGGATTTTGCCGATTAATCTGTCACTGCAATCGAAGAGTAGAAAGGGCGCGTATCAAATTTTGCTTGGCTTCGCTTGAATGGGGATTTTGCTTTAAGGCTTCGCGGTAGCAAGAGACGGCCTCATTCCATTTTCCCTGCTCCTGCATGGCCACCCCTAAATTGTTCCACGCTTCCCAGTAATCGGGTTTAAGCTCAATTGCCTGTTGGTAGTGGGCAATAGCCTGTTTGACCTCACCCCGGTCATACAAGTAGGTTCCCAGATACCAGTGTGCCATGGGGAGATTTTTATTTAGGTTTAGGGCGGTCTTGCTGAAGAAAGCCGCCTTTTCCCACATATTTTTGAACCCAAACACCTTTGCCAGTCCTAGGTGAGTCAATGGATGATTCGGTTGAATTTTAAGCGCTTCAAGATAGTGCCGTTCCGCTTCATCGAGTCTGCCTTGGTCGCTCAATAAATTACCCAGAGCTACATGAACAGGAACATTAGGCCCCGTAACTTTCAAGGCACGCTGATAAAGAGTCTCGCTGTTACGCCAAAACTGCATCTGATAAAAAGTTCCGGAAACACTCAAGATAAAAATTAGCCCACCCGCAATCCAGTATGTCCAAAATCGCTGCCTGGACATTATTTCGTTTAAGAACCAGGAGATTGCGATAAAAATACCTATGCTGGATAAGTAGGTATAGTGATTATGGAAAACTGGAATGTTTCCGAAGGAGGGAATCAAATTGAATAGAAACCAAAGCCAACCGGCAATCAAGTAGGGTCTTTTGACGTATTGCGCTGAAAATATCGCAGTCAATCCTACAACAGAGATAAATGCCTGGATGCTTCTCCAAAGAGACAACGAGTCAGGCGTCAAGGGATATAAAAACGCTAAATTGACCGGCCAAATAGTTCTTGTTAAATAATCGAAACAACGATTTAAAGAAATTTCAATAATATGCGATGCATTGAATGGTTTTATGTTTGTGACGATAAAAGTGGATCCTGCCATCGTAATGACACCGGCAATCAACGACAAAATAAAAAGCGGTATTTTTTCTAGAAAAGATTTCAGGATCGTCGATCTGTCGCCCCATCGAAAACGTTTGAGCGGCCAAAAATCAAAAGCCATCATTCCTAGTGGGAGGGCCACGATCGAAGCTTTGGACATGAGGCCGAGCGTATAAAAGATCAAAATAGCCGCATAAAGTTTCCATCCCGGCTTTGATATGTAATTGGCGTAAGCAAGCAAGGTAAGTCCGACAAAAAATCCGCTCAAGACATCTTTTCTTTCGGCGAGCCAAACGACTGATTCAACCTTCATGGGGTGAGCGCTAAAGAGCGCCGCAGCCAAAAGGCTGCAATCCAACCGTCCGGTAATTCGAAAAAGAAAAAGAAAGAAAAATGCAGCACTAGCTGCGTGGAGAAGGACATTGGTCAGGCGGTGCCCCTCGGGATTGAGTCCATAAATTTCTACATCCAGCATATGAGAAAGAAAAACAAGCGGTATCCTCCAAGTGTATGGTTCTATCTTGGAAAAGAAAGAATCAGGTTGGAATGCCCACCGTACGCTGTCCTTAGTTAATCCGCTGCGTACGTGTGGATTCTTCGTGATCTGAACAGAGTCATCGACGCTCAAAAATTCGAAAGAGAGGGATGGCCAAAAGACGCCTACCGAAACCACAAAAAGACCCACGGCGGCGACCGCTGCTTTGTGCTTGGAAAAGAACGGGAAAGATATGCAGGTCATCTGGGTTCCCGCATCCTAAAATTTCCCCGAAGGAATTGAGTTGCTATTTTGCGTTTGGTTAAGCTTGTTGACAGCAACGATCTGTGTTTAGAAAACATAGGAAAAATATACTCAAGACTATATTGACAGTTTTTAGGATAAAGATTCCACATGATTCGCCAGGGGTGACGTCGGCTCATAGGAAAGATCTTTGGGCTAATAAAAAGTCAATTTATTTCAGGTTTTGGTGATTTGATTTTTAGCTAAGCCCAATAAATCGACGGATGCCCGGACGGCTTCGTCCGGGCATTTGTTTCCGGCGCTGAAAACTTCCCGTGGCGTGGTTATTCGCTCTAAAATTAGTCAAAATAACGAGTCGAATGCGGGGGGAATTGATGTCGCGCCGGGGTAGCTCAGCGGTAGAGCAGCGGTTTCGTAAACCGTTGGCCGCGGGTTCGATTCCCGCCTCCGGCTTGGTTTTTCAAATCTTCGGCCGGCGGAAATCGAACTGACCATGCCGGCAACCGCTTTATCCCGAATCACCACCAGAAGCATTCTCTGGGGCCTGCCGTTGGTGTATTTCGCGGTTGTGGTGACGTTTTATCTGCGCACCTACGACTCGGCCCAGGTTAAAATCACCGTCGCCCAAATGGGCATCACCGCGCTCTTGGGCCTTTGGCTGATGGAGAAGCTGGAAGAGCGGCGCTTGAGCTTGAGCGCGGAATATTTGCCCGTTTATGCGCCCTTCGCGGCCCTGCTTTTATCAGGCGCGTTTTCCTACCTGGTCGTTTCCCATTTCAAGCTTTGGAATATCGACGACATGGTGCGGCGCCTGCTCTACATGAGCGCGGCCTTGATCGTGTTCGATAAAATCCGCAGCCTCGATGCCGTGGAGCGGATCCTAAAGTTTTTGCTCCTGGCTCTTTTCGTTTCGACGTTTTACGGCTTCATCCAATTTCTAGACTCGCGTTTTTTTCCGCCGAATTCCGCGTCCATGCCCGTTTTTGGGCTGGATATTTTTATTTGGCGCCAGGCGTTTCAAAAGCGCATTTTCTCCACATTCGGCAATCCAAATTTCTTCGGCGACTACATCGTGATCATGACCCCGATCGTTTTATCCTGGGCCTTGGCCAAAAAAAGTTTCGCGGCATGGTGCCTGCTGGCGTTGGCTTGGTTCAACGTCGCGTTTACGGAAACGAAGGGCGCTTGGATGGGCGTGGGGATTGTCACCTCCCTATGGGTGGTGCTTTATTCCTTATGCATTCCTCTTCCTTTCGTCGAGTATTTGAGAAAGAAAATCCGCTCCGTCATTATCGTCACCGCCGCCGGCGCGCTGACGCTTCTGATGCTCACGCCGGGGCTGAATCCTTTCTCCATTCCTTTCCGCATCTACACATGGCTGTCCACTTGGGAAATCATCTCAGGCAGCCCCGTCGCAGGCATCGGCATCGGCAATTTCCGCCTGGCCTACTCCGCCTATCGTCGCCCGACGATTTTTCATATCGAAGCCAAACATAATACGGAAACGGATCACGCCGAGAACGAACATATCGAAGTGCTCATGGACGAGGGTATTTTGGGCTTCGGTGTTTATGTTTGGCTGATTTTCATGGTGAGCCTTTTGTCTTACCGGGCGCTTCAGCGCTGGCGCCGGGACGGCCGGGTGGATGTGCGGGCCTATCATTTATTGGGCGTTTGGTCCGGATGGCTGGGCACCATGATTCACAATAATTTCGACGTCAGCATCCGTTTCGTTTCCAGCGGGGTGTTCACCGGCCTGTTGCCGGCCATGGCCGTGGCGTTGGCCTTGAGCGACCGGACCTGGCGCGAAGCCGCGGTCGCTCCGGTGCGCGCGATCATGGAAACGTCGCCGGTCATGAGTGTCTTAAGACGCCTATTTCAAGGCGCCGCAGCCTTGGTCGTGGCCGTTGTCAGCTACAAGATTTTCGTCGAGTTTTTCGACATCCAGCAGCGCATGCTCGGCTCCACGCACCCCGGCGATCAGTTGATGGTTTTCCTGGCCTGGGCGTTTTTCATCATGTTTATGGGTTTGAGCGCGTACAGCTATTTTCATTCGATCTGGAACGCTAAAAGCATCCTGGCTTGTTTGGCTGCGCCTTTGTTAGCCTTTCCCATATACTTTTTCTGGGGCTGGTTCAGGGGCGACGTTCATCATAACGTGGCCATCGTTCATTCCAAAGGGCGTCAGTGGGATGACGCCATCAAGCACTATCAGCAGGTGATCAAGAGAAATCCGGGTTTCGTCATGTCGTATTACTTCCTGGGCAATGTGTTCAACGACCGCTGGGATATGGAGCCCAAAAACAGAGCCGATTGGGGCGATCCCCCCGGCGTGATGCGGCGCGATTTCGACCGCGCCATCGAGGTTTACGAGCGCATCCGCAATACGCTCGCCCCCAACTATGTTCAGATGCATTATCACGTCGGCAATCTGTTTTTGAAACGGGCTGAATGGGGCATTCAAAACAACGAGCCGCCGGAAAAAATACGCGAGTTTTATGAGGAATCCGTCCGCCGGTACCGCCTCTATCAACATCTGGACCCGGTATTCCCCGATAATTATTACCGTATGGGCTATGTTCTGACGCGCCTCGGGCGTTTCGAAGATGCGCGGCAGGAATTCAAAAAGAGAATCCTGGCTTTCCGCTGCGCGGACTTGACCGGCAACGGACCGTTCGCTTCCCTGATCAATCAATCGCATTGGACCAGCCATGCCCATCCCGATCCCGAGGCTTATCTGAATTTGTCGAAAAGCTATTTGATGTCCGGCGATTACCGCAAAGCGGTGGCGACCCATATCGGCTATCTTCGCCAAATCGATCCCAATAATCAGCAGATCCAGGGCGAGCTCGGAGTGCTGATGCACAACAGGGACGCCATTTTGCAGAAAATCCGCCAGATGGCGCCCGTTTCCTCACCGGGCGTGGGCTACGGCGTCGAAAAGTCCGTCATCGGCAAATAGTGACAAAAAGCCGGGGTTTCATGTTCGCCTTTCTTCTGCTTGTGATCCACAGCGTTTGCCCGTTGCTGTTTTTCACCAATTTCACCAGGAATCCGTATCAAACCCAGATTACATTGCTTCATTTGTGCGTTCTGGGATTGATGGTCGCGTTGCTGTGGGGATTCGCCCGTTCGCCGAAGGCATCCGGGGAGCCCTTCCCTTGGCGGGTGTTTTGGCCGTTGGGCGCATTCACCGCCGTTTGTTGGATCAGCTGGGGGGTGTCGTGGCGGGCGCACGGCGATTTTTTCAGGCCGTCGATTTTGGCCGAGGGTTTAAGGGTCAATTTGTTTTGGCTGGTCAACGCCGTTTTCGTGCTGGCGGCCGGCGTTTTAACGGGGATGGAATTGAAGCGCCGCCCGGAGAACGCGCTCGACCCGGATTACCCGACGCTGGCGGGCGCCGCTTTGTTCGGCTGCGGCTGGCTCTTTTACCATCGCATGCGCCTGCCGAATCCGCCGAGCGCCTCGGAGTCCGTCATCGGTTTTTTATGGGATCCTTACGGATTTTTTTTGTGGGCGGCTTTCCTCATTTTTTTGTTTTATCGGTGGAAGCGCCGGGGGCCCGCTGTTTTGTTTTGGGTCAATTACGCGGTCGGAGCGTTGGCCAGCATTTACGGCATCGGGCAGTATTTCGGCGTTGATTTCATCTGGCCGAGGAATTTGAATCCCTACGGCTCGCGCGCCATCTCGACGTTCGGCAACCCGAATTTTTTGTCGCCTTATTTGGCCACGCTGATGCCCAGCCTCATTGTCGGCGTTTGGGCTTCCAAATCGTGGGGGAGCCGCCTGATTCATGGGTTGTTGTTTTTTATTTTTGAAGCCGGCCTGCTCTCAACGCTGACGCGTTCGTCTTGGGCCGCGGCGCTCGTGGGCGCGGGCGTGACTCTTTGGCTGCTGCGGCGTTTCGGCGATGATGCGCCGGCCGGCGCCGATGCCCGCCGGCCATGGAAGTCCGTGGGGGTTCTGGGCGCGGGCGCGGTGTTATTTTTTCTGCTGTGGCCCCCCGGCGCCCAGAAAGGCAGCCCAACGGCCGTCGGCCGGTTGCTCGAGGTCGGACAAGTGGTGGCCGATGAAGCGCAGGCCGCGCCGCCGTATCAGCCTTTTTTTCAACGCGTGCTCATTTGGTCCGGATGCTGGAAATTCGTCCGGGAGCGTCCTCTCTTGGGCAAGGGCTGGGGTACGCTCGAACTTTTTTATCCTTTTTATCAGGCGGATTTGCTTTACAACAAACGTTTCGGCCCCCTGCGCACGCATGCCAACAACGGGCATAACGAGTTGATCGAAGTGTTCTCACAGACAGGTTTTCTGGGCGCCGGGCTATTTTTCGGATTTTTTGCCGTCTTTTTTATTTGGTCCGTCCGCAATATCCCGACGCTGATCGCGCCGCCGCGGCGCTTGGCCGCCTGCGGTTTGATCGGCGGCTTGATCGGGATGATGGTGGACAACACCTTAAACGTCAGTCTTCATTTCGCCATGCCCGGGTATTTATTCTGGTGGTTATTGGGCAATCTGGCGGTTTTTTACCCCATCCCTGCGTCGGCCGCGATGCCCGCGTCCGGAGCAAGCCCGCGTTCGCGGCCGTGGGCGCGTTGGGCCGCGGCCGCCCTCGGCTGCGCCGTCGTCGTTGCCATGGGCGTGCGTTTCAGCCGTTATTGGCTTTCCGAGTTTTATTATTTCCGCGGGTTCGTCCTGCATCGCGAAGGAAAGCTCAACCCTGCGCTGGACCGGCTCCTGGCGTCTCACCGGCTTTTTCCAAGAGAGGTGAATAAGAATTACGAACTGGGCAATGTGTACGCGCGTTTGGGCGACGCCGAAAAAGCGATTTGGGGCTATACCGAAGCGTTGAAATCAAATGCCGGCTACGATGAGATTTTTTTCAACCGCGCCGTGCTGCTGGGCAGCCTGGGGCGCACTCAGGAGGCTCTCGACGATTACCTGGCGAGCTTGTTCATTAACCCCGCGAACCTCCTTGTTTACAAGCAGTTGACCAGCACCATTTTTTTGAAAGACACGCGTTTTTACGGGGACATGGCCTTGCGGGTTTTGCGCCGGGCGCTGCATTTTTTTCCAAACGACAAAGAAATTTTGAACAACCTGGGCTCATTTTCGCTTCAGGCCAACCGGGGGGAGGAAGCCGTGGCGTATTTTATCGAGGCGTTGAAGGCGGATCCGAGCTATGAAATTACGGCGCGCAATCTTCAGGGTTTGATGGCCGACTATTGGCGCAAGGGAGAGCGTTCCAAGGCCGAGGAAATCCGCCGGCGCTGGAGCGAGTCCGTGGGCCGGGCCCCTGGATTGCCGCCTCGTTAGCCCCTCCCGGTTATGGCCATCAGCCCGTTGCGATTTAGGCGAATTGGTGTTACTCTTAAAATAGGATTCATGCGTTTTATTGAAGGGATGACGATATGAGAGTAGGCGTATTGTTGGGATGCCTCTTTTTCCTATTTTCATCCGTTTGCTCGGCCGAAATCCGCCGGCGCGGCAAATCTTCCGAGGAGCTTTTGTTCCAAGGCATCGATCTTTACGAAGACGGACAAATGGAAGACGCCATGGAAAATTTCATGGAAGTCATCCGCATGGGGGCGAGCCCCGAAGAGGTGGCGCTGGCCAAGGAATACGTCAACAGGATCAGCTATCGCATGGCCGGCAAGCCGATCGCCCAGCCGAAGGCCCCGTCTCAATCGGCGGTCGGCCTTTCCGCGCCGCCTCACGAGGCCCCGGCCGCTCAATCATCCCGGCCGCCGGCGTCAAAGACGGCCGAATCCGTTCCGCCTTTACCCGAAGAAATGGCGCCGGCGGGGGCCAAAAAACCGCCGATGCCCAAGCCTACGCCCGAGGCTCTGACCGAATACGTGAAGCTCAAGCTCCATAACCGCCGCAAGGAGCTGATCGAGGCGGTTAAGAAAAAAGACGCCGTGGGCGTGGTGCTTAAGGGCACGGATAAATTTTTGGCGCTCACGATTCCGGAAAGCCTGCTCTTCGCCAAGGAAACCAGTTTTAAAAGACAGGCCGGCGATTTGCTCAAAATTTTGGCGGAATCCGCGTATTATCACCCCAAGCATTTGATTCGCATTTACCCGGCCCAGACTCAGGGCCGCTCCAGCATCTCGAATCTTCAGCGGGCCACGATTTTAAGCAGCTACCTGACCGGCCGCGGCATGGCGCCGGCCAGAATCGAGGTGGATTTGGAAGGCCAGCCGCGTTTCTCCATCGGCCCGGAAACCGAATTTCCCAAGGCGTTGCAGCAAATGTCCCGCAATCGTGAGGCCACCATGATGCTGGTGTTCGAGGAATTCGCCAACCCTTTCCATACGCATTATTTTTTCACCAAATACCTTCCGCGCCAAAGCTCAAAAAGCGAATACCCGTCCCTGTACTTGGGCGTTTCCCGGGAAAAAATCGACGCCCGCATCGGCCAGGGGATGGTCATCGAATTGTTCGCCAGCGGCAATCCGCAGGTGATCGCGCACTGGAGTTTGAGGCTGGTCGCGCCGGATAAAAGCACGGTTTGGACGCATGAGGGCAAGGGTTCGATTTTGGAAACGTTTTATTTCGAGGGCAAGAGAGACGCAATCGGCGATTTTGAGGTTTTGCCCACGGGCAGATACACGCTTGAGGCCGAGGCGTTGGATGTGGGCGGAGGCAAAGTCCGTTCCACCAAGGTGATCGACGTTGTCGGCCAGGACATCAAAAAAGTCGTCAGCCAACCCAAGCCGGCGTCTGCGGCCAAACCCAAACCTAAACCTGCGGTCAAATCCGGCCAAGCAAAGGCGGCCAAACCCAAACCTAAACCAAAAGCAAAAGCAGTCAAGCCTAAAGCCGCTTCTATTACCAAAGCTGCCGCGCCCAAGGCCGTGACCGCGGCGGCCGCCGTTGCCGCGCCTGTCGGGGATGCGGGCAAGGGAGTCGGCAAAACTGTGCCCGTGGAAGCCTCTGAGCAGTCCTCGGCCACCTCGTTTAATCTGACTAATTTTAAAATCGCCTTCGGCCCCAACGACACCAAGGTTTCCAAAGAGCAGGTGGCCATGTTGAATGAAGTGGCCCAGGCCGCCCGGCTCCATCCCGCTCAGCGTTTGACGTTGATCGGCGCAGCCTCTCCCGATGAGCACAACGCCAAGGTGTTGGCCGAGCAGCGCGCCCGGGAAGTGGCCAAAATTTTAAGCGGGGATTTCGGCGTGGCCGGATCGCGCATGGTCATCGAGTCAGGCACCGGTGAAACCGGTCAGCGCTATGTGGAGGTCTTTGTTGAGCAATGAGGAAGCAGCTCAAACGGTTCTCCCGAGGCTATACCCTTCTTGAGGTGCTGATTGCCGTGATGGTGGTGTCCACAGCCACCGCGGGCATGATGAGCGTGTTTTTGCTGGCCGCCAAGCAATCCGGAACCACGGCTAATAAAACCAGCGCCGCTTTCATACAAAAAAGAATTTTGGATGAGCTTAAAAGCTATATCGTTGAAACACCCTGGGCGCACCTTTCCGCAGATGACACGACGTTCGGGGAAATTCATCATACTTGCACCTGCACTCCCGCCTGTAGCGGCGGCACGCACTATATCCTTGAAGACAATAACGGCGGCGGCTCCACCCAGCATCAAGCCATTCGTACGGACGGCACCAATATGCTGCCGTCAACGGATGAGTTGGTAACGAAATATAACGCAACGGCCGTTTATTTGGTCAATGATATTACGGTCAGCGGTTTTACCAGAAAACAAATGGACGCTCGAGTGACTTTTTCGGAGCCGGCGCCATGAACAAGACCAAGGGATATACGCTGATTGAAGTTTTGGTGGCCATGATGATCGCCACCAATATTTTGGTCGGTTTTTCGGTCAGCTACACCGCGATTGTTCGCTATATGGCGACACTTCAGCAAAAATCCACCGGCGCCTTTTCCGTTTTGGCGGCCATGAAAGTCATGGTCAGCGAATTGAATTCCGCCAGCTGCACCTCGGCCACCGAATGCACGGTTTTTGACGGCGTGACCGGCATTGTCATGTGTTCCATCGTGGGCGTCGATCATCGGCTTTGGGTCAGAAAACATCCGAACCCCGATCTTCACGGCGATGTCTTCGCCCGTTTTCATTACAATACGACGACAGATCAGCTCACTTATTGCACCAGCGTCGCCGCCATGGGTTCCACGGCCGCTTGCGCGGGTTCCCAAGTCGTGATCGCCAGGGACATCGATAATCAGGGAGGAGAAAATATTTTCACCTGCAGCGGCGCGAACAAGGACGTGCGCGTTATTTTAAACGCGATCGTTGAGAGAACGCCGGCCGGAGCCGTTCAAACCAGACGGCTTTTTGAGACCACCGCGAAAGTTCCGTTCAGTTGCGATACGGGATGTTGATATGAGAAGAATATTGAATTCACGCGGGGTGGCCCTCCTGCAGGCGTTGGTCATGGTCAATGTCATGGCCTTGACCGCGGCGGCCATGCTGATCGTGATTATGTCGGGCTTTATGGGAACCGCAACCGTGGAGCAGAGCATCGATAATCGGGGCGCGGCTGAAGCGGCTATTGCCATGGCTTATGAGGATTTGCATTGTTACGACCCCAACGTTGCGGGGACATGGACCGGAGGTGGATGCACGGCTCTTTATTCAACATGCTCACCGTTGCCTCCGGCGCTGCCGGCTAATTGCACCTATGCGACGGGAGCCGGCAATGTTCAAGTGGATTTTACCTATGCTTCAAGCAGCTATACATTGACGGCCAGGGGAAATGTTCAACAATAATGGATAATAGTTGAAGCAAGAAAAATGAAAAAAGCGAGTTATTATCCGGCGCTCTACATCGATACTAAGGGCCTGCGTTGGATGGCCCTGGAGAAAACGCGCTCGGGCCATCAATTGGTAGCGCGTTTTGAGCAGCCGTTTTCACAAATTTTCGCCGATTCCGAATTCGCCGGCCAGGGAACGACGTTAAATCCCATCCAAACTACCCAGGGTTCGGGGCAAATCGTGCGCTGGCTGGCCGCGCCCCAGATGAAGGCCGCCATCGCCGAGGCCGTGAAAAAGCTGGGCATCAAAAGCGATCAAATCGGGATTTGTTTTTCCGAAGCCTTCGCCGTGTTCCGTTACTTTTCCATGCCTAAAATCGAGCGCGCGCATTGGGGCAAGGCCATCCCCATTGAAGCGAGAAAATACGTGCCTTTTCCGCTTCAGGACTGCCTGTTCGATTGGCGCGCCACGGAAATTGCGGTCGCCGGCAGGACCATGCTCGGCGTTATTTTCTCGGCCATGCGCCGGGAAATTTACGATACGCTTAAAGAGACGTTGAAGAGCCTGGGCTATGAGGCCCCGTTCGTGGATACGCTGCCGTTCGCCGCGGCGCGTTGCGTCACCGCCATTTGCCGGCGCCTGCCTCAACCTGTCGATATTTCTAAGGAAGCCGCTCTGGCCGTTTATCTTGATCTTGAGCAGGTCCAAATGGTTCTTTTTGCCAAATCCATCCCTGTGCTGCAGCGCAGCATCTACATGATGGATTCCCCGCATCGCGGTTCTTTTGTGCTGGAGCGGCGCAAGCTTGATTTGCAGGCGACGATTGATTTCGTCAATCGTCAATTGGGTCTGACCACCCTTGGGCGTATTCTTTTGTTGAGTTCCCCGTTGTTGGACGACGAGTCTTTGAAGAATTGGGCCAGCGGCATTTCTGAAGAGCTGGGGCTTAAAGTGGAAATCATCAAGCCGCTGGGCATCGGTTTCGCGGAGAAGGGCAAGGACGGGGCCGCGTTCGAGCTTGCGGACTGGGCGGAACTCGTCAATCTGGGCTTGGCCTTGCGCGGCGTCAGTCCGGAGCTCGAAGCCCATGAGCTTAACTTGGCTCAAGTCAACACTGTGGCGGCGCCGAAACAAGCGGCGTTAAAGAAAATTTGGGCGGTCAGTTTGGCCGCGGCCGGCCTCATGCTGGGCTTCGGGTTGTTGCGCGCGCAGAAGGCGCGCTCGATCGAGGCCCAGGCTTTCGGGACGCTCCAATCCGTTGAATCGAGCCTGCCTGAAATCCAGGGCAAGGATGAGGCGACGATCAGGACCATGATGGAAGCCATGATTGCGGGCATGGCCACGGCCCGGCAGATGACGAATCCAAGCGGCCGCCTCCACTTGACGCGGGTCTTGGCCGCGGTGGCGGATTTGGTTCCCGCGCAAGCATGGGTCGAACAATTCAGTTTTTCTTCATCCGGCGTGGGCACGGGCCACGGTTTGGGCTCGGCCCCCATGCTGCGGCTTTCGCTGGAGGGCAAGGTGGAGGTCCAGGCCGACCGTTCGGAGTCTTCCATCATCCAGGAATTTTTCAAGAGGCTTAAAGCGGACCCCATGATCGCAAAACAATTCGCGGCCGCGGACATTTCTTTTCAAAAAGTGGAGGGCCGCGAGGGCGGCGATGCGAACATGAACGCCGGGCTCTCGCCGGACATGATCAACACCGGTATTTCTTTCGAGAGGCGGTCTCGATCAAAATCGCGGTCGTTGTTGGCCTTTTCCATAGATTTTAAAAACGATGGCAAAATTAGAAATTAACAAACAATCCGTTGAGAACTGGCTGTATGAAAACGGCTTTGAAACGGGCCTTAAGGATAAGTCCCTGCAGGCGCCGTTGATCGTCGCCGTGGTCGGCGTTTTTCTCGGCTGGTTCCTGATCAAATCAAGCACGTCGAAAATCGCCACGGCCTCAGCCTTGGCCAACGACGCTCAGGTCAAATCTCAAATCGCCGAAGAGTACCGGCAGGTCGCCGTTGGGTGGGGGGAATTTTCCAAAACCATGTTCCTTCCTCCCGACAAGGATCCGAAGGATTGGCTTTCCTCCCAGATTTCTTCCTATGCTCAAGGCAGCGGCGTCGAGGTGATCGCGGCCAATCCTTCCGGGGAAGCCGTGAACACGGGTTCGTTGATCTGGCAGCAGGGGTCTTTTGAGCTGCGCGGATCGTATCATGATTTGGGACGATTTATGGCGGATCTTGAAAACAGCAGGCCCTATGTCGGGGTCACCGATTTTTCGTTAAAAAGGGACTTGTCTTCAGAGGGAAACGCAAAGCCCTCGGTGCGCTTGACGGCGTATGTTTTTCTCAGCGGCGCAGCAGCGGCCAAGGCGGCGGTCCCATGAAAAAGATCGGATTCTTGGAAGTCACTATTTTCGGATCATCCCTGTTGATTTTGGGGTTGATGATTTGGTTTTTGTCGTTGGTGTTTTTCGGCTCAAGCGTCGATTCAAAGGCTCAAATCATGGCCACGTTGTCGACGATGGAAGCGGCTCATGTGGCCGGGTTGGCTCCGGGTTCCGGACAAAAAGCCGTCCCGGCAGGCTCCGGTTTTCCGGCGCCTCCTCAGCAGCAGGCGCAGGCCTTTGCGCCGGAACCTGCCGTTAAGATGGAGCCAGCCCAGCAGCCTGAGCCTCAAGCGGCGCCGGCCATGGGTTCGCCTGCGGCTCAACAGATTCCTCAGCCTTCGGCCGCCGTTGAAACGCCTCAGCAGGATTTAAGCCGAAACATGCCAACGCCCCCGGCCTCCGAAGGAGAGGGTCAAGCAACGAACCAGCAAACGCAAGCGGCCGCCGCAGAGGCTCAGCAGGCTGCCGTGGATTCGGTCACGCCGCCGGCGTCATCGGTTTTTGCCGATCCCGTGTCCGCGCCTCCCCGGCCGGGCCAGGAAGAAGCGGCGCTACGGCCGTCGATGGAAATGTCCGCCCAGACCGCGCCGCCTGCGGACATCCCCGTTGCGCCGGCCCCGCCCGTGTCTTCCGCGGCCGAGGCTCCGGTTGCCGCGGATCAAATCGAATCAACGCCGCAACGGGCAATCCAGGAACCCCCGGTGAAACCGCAGGAAACTGTTGCGCCGGCCGCCGCCCCGGCGCCCCGGCAACCCTCGGCTGAGGCGCTTTCCGATTTTAAAGTCGCTTACGAGCCTCGTTCAGGCCGGGATCCGACCATCACTCCCGAAGAGCTTCGCCAAGTCGACCGTATCCGCAAGCAGAAAGAAGACGAAGAACGCCGCAGGTTGGAGGCGGAAGCCGCCCGCCGCAAGGCTAATGACCCGTTTGAAATCGTCAAGAAAAAAATCAGCATTCAGGGCGTGCTGCATACCGATGAAGGGGTGCTCGTCATCGTCAATAATCAGATTTTAAAGCGCGGCGAAAGCTATATGGGCGCTAAAATCGTTCAGATTCAGGGCAATCGCGTGATTTTTAAATTCAAAGATCGAATCTTTCATAAAACATTCAGTGGAGGGGAGTAAATGATGCAAGGGAGCGAGAGGGTCAGCGGTTCGGGAATAAAAATAGCGGGGATCGGCTTGTTGGGATTTTTATTGGTGGCCGGCCCATGGGCTGCGGCTGCGCCCGCTAAAAAGGCCAAAACAGGAGGGTCCGCCGCCGCGCAGCAGCCTGTCGACGCGGCTGAGCAACCGATGGTCGAAACGCCGGCCGCCGTTGCTCAAACGACGAATCTTCCCTTTTATCTTTGGACCCGCCAAAGCTACGAAACGAAGAAATCTCAAGAATTGTTGAGCCTTTTGGAGCGCGTCTTGGGCGCCGGCAAAGTCGGCGTTCACGTGCAATTCGAATGGCCTGAGGCGCAGGCCGGCGAAACGCCCAGCCTTGAGCCCGCCCGCGTCCAAGCCTTGGTGCTCATCGACAAAAAAGACTCTTCCGCGGATTCCGAATTCATCCAGAATTTGGCGGTTCGCGTTTTGGGCATGGCGCCTGAGCGCGGCGACGCTGTTAACGTTTACGCCGTTGCCCGGCAGACGGACTTAAAGGACCTTCTCTTTTCACCTGAAGCCATGCTTGATCTCATCAAGTTCGCCGTTCTTTTGCTGATGGCGCTGCTGGTGTTGGTGACGGTCGTGCGCTCGGCGAATCAGATCAGCGTTTCGTTGGAGCGGGTAGCGACAACGACCAGGACGCATGATGTGGACGTCACCTTAAGCCCCAAGGTGGACGCCCTCTCGCATGCTTCGCGAGGGCGATTGACGGCCATGAATCCGTCGTTTGAGCCGTCGGCAAGCTCCACGGCCTCGTTCACCAAGGCCGATCCGGAAATGCTGGCGCGCGTTCTGGCTGAGGAAAATTCCCGCGCCATCGCTATTTTTATCAGCGCATTGGAGTCCGACATCGCCGGCAAGGTGCTTTCGAGCCTCCCGCCCTCAAAACAGGAGGAGGTGGCGCTGACTTTGCCTCAAATGGTGGAGCCTGATCCGCGCGAAGTCGCCCAACTGCAGGCCCAGATTCATCTTAAGCTGCGCCGATTGACGCTAGAAAAGAAATAGCCCGCGCGGCAAATTTCCTATTGCGCGCTTAAGACACTTCCCTTATCCTATTTAGCAGCACGAAAATCCCGCCTGTTTGCGGGAGTGCGAATAATGCGCGGACGGTTAGGGGGGGATGATGCGTTTTTCCGAGTATCTGAAAAAAGGCGTTGCCGTGAGTCTGGCGGTTTTGTTGTGGGGGAGCTCAATTCTGCCGGCGGCGGCGCAAAGCGAAGTTTTTCCGCCCCCTCCTGATGAGGAACAGGAAGAGCCCGAGGCTCCAAGGCCGACGGCTCCCAGAAGCGTTCCGGCCAGAACCGAAGCCAAGCCCGACAATTCTCCGTCGGCGATTAAACCCGAGCCTCCGTTGACAGAAACGGCCAAAGCTCCGGTGAAAAAGACCGCGGGCCGCCTGTCGCCGGAATTGGCCAAAATCACGATCCGGCTTTCGGATGTGCCTTTGTCCGTTTTTTTAAGGGCGGTCAGCCAGCAAACCAGGGTCAATTTCATCATCAGCGAAGGGCTTGAAAACAAGAAAGTCACCGCGTTTTTGGAAGGCGTTACGTTGGAGGAAGCCCTGGGGGTTCTCCTGGGCATCAAGGGCCTGGCGTATGAAAAAATTCCTGGCAAGACCCACACCTACCTGATCACGACTAGAAAAGAAACCCAGCCCAGAACCGCTACCAGGATTTTTGAGCTCAGCTTTATTCCCCTCAGGGACATTGAAATCACCGAATTGCAGGGTGAAGATCAGAGTTCGGTCGGTACGGCCGGCGGATCCGAAGAAGCCCAATCGGGCGCTTCCGCCGCGCAGCCGGCCGGGCAGGATATCGTCGGCGTGATTACGACCATGCTTTCTTCGTTCGGCCGCATTGCGGTGGATGAGCGGACGAATTCCCTCATTATCACGGACTTGCCCGAGCGTTTCCCCGAGATCGACAGATTGATCCGCGATCTCGATAAAAAATCCCCCCAGGTTTCGATTGAAAGCCAAATCGTGGAAATCAACAGCGACGGGCTGCAAAAAATGGGTTTGGAATTCGGCGGAGAAAACGGGGAGTTGGTGCGTTTTATCGGCCCCTCGCGCTACACCGATTACTTGATGCGCGACGGCTACGACAAGGACCGCAAATCATTTTGGACGCCGTTTAATACCGGCCAAAGTTACGAGGCCTTTAGTTCGCCCAACGCCATTCCCATATCGGCCTTTGACGCGCGCAGCGGCGTCACGTTCGGCGTCGTTTCCTTCAGCGAATTTCAAATTTTATTGAGGGCTATCATGACCAAAACAAGGGGCAAGCTTTTGGCCCGTCCCAGGATTTCAACGGTCAACAACAAGCCCGCGGAAATCCGCGTCACCAGGAATGAAGCCATCGGCACCGCGGCCGTGGTCGGCAATGTGGGCGCGGCCCAGTCGAGCGTTGAGCGCCAGCAGACGGGCTTGATTTTACGCGTCACGCCCCAGGTCAACGGCGACGGTTATATCACCTTGGTCATCGAACCCAAATTGACCAGAACCGTCAATTCCACGGTGGGCATCGGGGTCAAGGACCCGATCACGCGCGCGGTCAAGACCATGGTGCGCGTCAAAAACGGGGAAACCATCGTCTTGGGCGGTTTGATGGACACCCGCGAGGAGCGCATCGTCCGCAAGGTGCCGATTCTAGGCGATATTCCGATTATCGGTTGGATTTTATTTCGTTCGTGGTCGACCCAGAAAGTCAACTCCGAACTGGCGATTTTCCTGACGCCGTCAATAATGGAGGGATGACCAACAGGGTAGCCTTATGATTCGATTACGCATCGGCGATGTTCTTTTGGAGCAAGGGCTCATTAATCAGGAGCAGCTTGATCGCGCGCTGACCATCCAGAAGCAGACCGGAGGCATGCTCGGCGAAATACTCGTCAAAAACGGTTTTGTTTCCGAAGAGCAGTTGACCAAAGCGCTGTCGCGGCAATTCGGGCTTCCCTTCGCCAGCCGCGCCAACGGACTGTTGACGGTCAGCGACAAAGAGGCGTTGAAATCGTTGATCCCCCAGGATTTCGCGCGTTCCCATCATTTGGCCCCTCTTTTTGTCCGGGATGAAACTTTAGGCGTGGCCGTGGCCGACCCGATGGACGTCATCACCATGGATAATTTAAGGATTCTGACCGGAAAAAATTTGATGGTTTACCTGGCCATGAGAACGGAAATCGGCGCCATCTTGGATTCTCTTTACGGCGGCGGCCAGGGGGCCGCTGATTTTTCCAAAATTGCCCAGGAGGCTTCGGCCAAGGCCAATGTCATCGCTCCGATCGAGGAAGTCGGAGAGGAAGAAAAAGCCGACCTTGATAAAAATGTGGCTCAGGCCGGCGAGACCAAGGTGGTGCAATTGGTCAATGAAATCATCCGCCAGGCGATCGAGGAGCGGGCCTCCGATATTCATATTGAACCTATGGAAGATTTGATCAGCCTGCGCTTCAGAATCGACGGCGTTCTTCATGAGAAGCCGCCCCCGGCCAAGATTTTGGGCGGGCCCATGGTCTCGCGCATCAAGATTTTGTCCAAGTTGAACGTGGCGGAACGAAGGCTTCCACAGGACGGTTCTTTCGCGGTCAAGCATAAAGACAATACCATTGATATGCGCGTATCAAGCTGCCCGACCGTCTTCGGGGAGAAAGTCGTCGTCCGCATCTTAAGCAAGCAGGCCGTGGAGCTCGACGTCAAAAAAATCGGGATGGAACCCAAGCAACAGGAGGATTTTTTAAAGGCGGCGGCTTATCCCCACGGCCTGATTTTGCTCACCGGCCCCACGGGTTCCGGGAAAACCACCACCCTTTATTCCATTCTAAAGGCGATTCAGGCGCCGGATATCAATATCATGACCATCGAAGACCCGGTTGAGTTTCAGATCAGGGGGTTAAATCAAGTGCAGGTCAAACCTCAAATCGGATTGACGTTTTCCGCGGCCCTGCGTTCTTTCTTGCGCCAGGACCCGGACGTTATTCTCGTGGGCGAGGTGCGCGATTTGGAAACGGCCGAGCTTTGCATTCGCGCGGCTTTGACCGGACACTTGGTTCTTTCAACCCTTCACACCAACGACGCCTTATCCGCGGCCTTGAGGCTTAAAGATTTGGGCGTTGAGCCGTTTCTTGTTTCTTCGACGCTTGTTTTGTTGGCGGCTCAGCGGTTGGTGCGCATGCTTTGCAAAGACTGCAAACAGCCGTACACCCCGGACAAGGCGCAAGTCGAGAGCTTGGGGTTGCCTTATAAAGAACCGTTGTTTAAAGCCAAGGGTTGCCTAAAATGCTCAAGCACGGGGTATATGGGACGCAAGGCGATTTACGAAATTATTTTGACCAATGATCGCCTGAGAACGGCCATCCATCAGAATTTGCCCCTTCAGGAGCTTAGAAAACTCGCCCGCGATTGCGGCTTTATGACGATGAAAGAGTCGGGCTATCTTAAGGTTCAACAGGGTTTGACCAGTTTGGAAGAATATTTGGCCACGGTCATGATCGAGGATTAATGTGCCTACTTACGTTTATTTAGCTCAAAACGAACAAGGCAAGGAAGTCGGCGGCGAGATCGAGGCTCCCAGCGAGATGGAGGCCATCGCCCAGGTTCAGCGCCAAGGGCTTTTGGTCTTAAATGTTCGGGAAATCAGGGGCCTTGGCACGCGCAGGCTTGCGGATGGAACGAGCGAGACGACGGCGACTCCCCAAGCCAAATCTTTTTCATTTTTTGCCGGCGGCGGCGTCCCTGCCGCGGACATGGTCTTCCTGGCGGAGCAGTTGTCCACGCTTTTAAAAGGCGGTTTGCCTCTGCTTCAGGGCCTGAAATTGCTGGGTCAAAATGTTTCCAGCCCCAGGCTGACGAAAGCTTTGGATCGAGTGGCTCAAGACATCGCCGGCGGCACCAATTTGAGCCAAGCCTTGGCCCGCCACCCCAGGATTTTTAAGGATATCTGGGTGCCCATGATCGAAGCGGGCGAAGCCAGCGGGCAATTGCCCAAGGCTTTGGAAGACATCAGCAATTATTTGAATCAGCGCGAGGCTTTGCGCGCCAAAGTCGTAACCGCATTCATGTACCCATCGATTTTGTTGGCTACTTCCATTTTTGTCCTGGCTTTTTTCATCATCAAAATCGTGCCGGTTTTCAGCGATATTTTCAAAAATTTTAACCTGAAGCTTCCGCCTCTGACCGCGTTGGTGATCAGCGTCTCCGGTATCATCACGGGTAATTTGGGTTTGATTGTCGGAGGAACGGCCGGCGCTTTTTTTCTATGGCGGCTTTATTTAAAAAGCGACGCCGGTCAGTGGACCAGCGCGCGCTTGATGCTGAGCCTGCCCATGTTCGGCCCGTTCGTCAAAAATATTTTGGTTGAGCAATTTTTGGTGAATTTTGCTTTGCTGCTTAAATCGGGGGTGGATATTCTCAAAGCGTTGTTGATTATGGAAAAACTTCTGGGCAGAAACAGAATTATCTCAAAAGCCATTGCCACGGCCAGGGAGTCGATCAAGGGCGGCGGCACCATTGCCCAGGGTTTCGCCCAATCCAAGGCATTTCCGCCCATTACCGTGCAAATGATGAGAATCGGCGAAGAGTCGGGCCGCCTGCCTGAAATTTTGGACACCCTTTCCAGCTACTATCGGCGGCAAATCGATAATTTTATCGCCCGGTTGTCCTCGGTCATCGACCCGATTATGATCGTGGGCGTGGGCATGATCGTGACCGTCATCGTGATGGCCGTTTTTCTGCCGATTTTCGAACTCTCGTCCGTCGGAACAGGAGGAAGATAATGAGGGGTTTTACGCTGATCGAGCTGTTGGTGGTGTTGATTATCATGGGGACGCTTGTGGGCATCAGCGTTCCCATGTACACAAAAACGGTCGAAACCTCAAGAGCCGAGGAAGCCCAGGCTCTGATGAACGCCGTGTATGCGGCCAATCGAATGTACGTCATCAATAATTGCCCGACGGGCTTGAACTGTTACTGCAATCCCCTGATCACTTCCGATTGTGATGCTGCCCAGGCGGGCACTCAAAGCCTGGTCAGTTTAAACTATGTCCCCAATCTCAATGCCCCTGCTCGTTCGTATTCGTATTGCGCCGCTAACAATGCAACGGCAACAACGCGTGCGGCATTCGCGAGGCGAAACGGCGGCACTGGCAATTTCGCGAACTGGGGCTATGCGATCACGGCGGGAGGAACGATATGCGGTTACGGCACGCAAGTGCCTTTGCCTCAGGGCGTAGCCTGCTGCGTCGGCGCTTGGCCCGCTTGCACCGCGGCTCCGGCCTGCCCTTGAAAAACGAATATATTCATGCTATTAATCTTAATAGTGGATACGGGGGGTGCAAATTCGTGAATAATCAAAAAGGTTTTACGCTGATCGAGCTTCTTGTCGTTTTAATCATTATCGGTGTTTTAGCGTCCGTGGGCGTGCCTAAATATTTTCGTTCCGTAGAACGTTCGCGCGCGTCCGAGGCGATTTCCATGCTTTCAGCCATCGCCCAGGCTCAAGATCGCTATCGTCAGAGAAATGGCAACTATTCAACCACGGGGCAGGCTCTGGATGTAGATATCGTGGCCGGCCGGTTTTTCTTGGCGCCTGTCGGTATCAGCCAAAATATAGCGCAAATGCAAAGAAATGCCGCTATGGAAGGCGGCACAACCGGTTGGCCCACGGGTTGCACCAACGCTTATTTTATGACGGTTAATTTTAACTCAGGCGGCATCCCGGGCAACCGCAACTGGAACAACAGCAATATCAACTGCGCTTTCGTTTGGCCCTAGCTGTTTCTGAAATTCCTGTCGTTTAAGACCGAATATTCCGGTCGTTTCATTTTTTTGCCGCTTGCCACGGCGGTTCTGCTTTTCTTTTTAGCGACGAGTCTCTTTATACCCAACAGCAATCCTGATCTGTTTTGGCATTTGGCAGCGGCCCGGGAAGCGAGAGCGGGGGGGCTTGCTTATTTAAACACGGAAACTTTTTCATTCACGAAAGCGGGGGTTCCTTGGATCAATTTTGAATGGCTTTTTGGGTGGATTGCGCTTAGGATACACGATCTCGGTTCTTTTTGGCTTTTGGCCGCAGTTCAATCTGCTTTGACGGTAGCACTCGCCCTCTTGCTGTCGGTTTATTCATTGCGCAGGAGTTCCGGCTATTCGAGCGCCCTTTGGTTGGCGGTGATCATGCTGAGCGTCGGCCTTGTGGGCGGCCGAAGCAGTATGCAGCCTGAGTTATTCGGATTGCTTTTTTTGGTCGGTTTTTTTTTCCTGCGCGATCGTCTTGTGTTGGTTATTGGGCAAAAAGGAGCGCGCGCTAGATGGTGGCTGGCCATTTATGTTCTTTTTTTCGCGCTTTGGGCCAATATCCATAGCAGCTTTTTTTTCGGCCTCATGGTGCTTGGACTTCAGGCGGCAAGCCGTTGCTTGGAAGGAATCATTAGCGCTTACCGGTCGTGGGATTGGAGCCTGGAAGCGCGCCGGGCATGGATCAAAATCCGGCCCCTCATGATGCTTATGCTGCTCGGCGCCGCGGCCGCTCTCTTGAACCCTTTCGGCTTTGGCGTGTATTACTTGATTTTTTGGGTCATGCAAAACATAAATTTTTTGCAAATGACAATCCAAGAATGGGGACCGACGGAATTCGTGCGCAGCGGCGCCATTTTTTGGAGCTATTTTTCCGTCAGCCTGGCGTTGATGAGCGCCGCCAGCTTGTTGAGAAAGCGGTTGATGCTGGAAGGTTTTTTGTTTCTGATTTTCTGCGGCCATATGGTCTTTGAACATACGAGGAATGTGGCTGTTTTCGGCGTCGCCACAATGCCTTATTTTCTTGAGGCGTGGAGCCATTGCCGCCGGCTCGCCCCTCTTTGGTTTAAAACGCTGGCCGCCCTTTCCATCTCAGCAGTGGCTTGTTTTTTCTTCTGGTTGGCCGCAGCCAGCGCCGAGCATAACATACGCATTATTCGCGCCAAACCCAAATTAAATAGAGACTATATTAACGCCTCCATGTTTCCCGTTTTGGCCTTTGAATTTGTGGAGCGCTATGAGGCTGATCTGCCCAAACGGATCATGTCTGATTGGGGCTGGGGAGGCTATGTTGATTGGCGGTTGGCGGACAATGGTTTTAAAGTTTTTTTTGACGGGCGGTATCTTTTTCACAGCCTTATGGAAGAGGGGATGAAATATACCGACCGCCCGCAAGCATGGAGCGGCTTTTTAAAATCAAGGGGAGTCGATCTTGTCATTCGATCCCTGCCTCAGACCGGTGATTACATGCCGTCCGAAGCCTGGGATGCCGACGCCAGCCAAGAGCGCCTCTTGCGCAGCAAGACCGCTGTTTTTTATTCGCCTCAGGAGTGGGCGCTGATCTGGTGGGATGCGTTAAGCGTTGTTTTGGTGCGGCGTTCCGCCGTATCGCCGCATTTCTTGGCCAGACGGGAGTATCAATTTTGGGCGCCGCTTGATTTCGAGGCGGTTCACTTTGGTTTGAAAACAGGACGCATTGATGCCCGCGGTCTTGAGCGTGAAATGCGCCGCAACTACGATGAGGCGGGTTCCAATTTTATCAACAGCTATTTTTTTGACGAACTCACCCGAGCTCTTTCCAAACAGAAAATGTAATGAAACGGCGCCCATGGCCCGGGCGCGTCCACTAGGCGCCTGTTTCCAGGCTTCGCAGCTCTACGGTGTCATCAAGCCAAAGGTTCTTGCCGGTGAGTTTTCGCGGGCCCCGCAGGGCGGTGACGACGCTTTGCGTGAGGATATTTTTTTGACCGGTCAAGGCCGCTATTTCCTTGAAACCCTTCGGGGTATCAGCGTAAGATTCGGCCCATTTAGCCTCGATCAGCTTGAGTTTTTCTCCGACAGGGATCACGAAATCAATCTCATGCCCGTAATGATCCCTATAAAAGAAAATCGAAGACCGTCGTCCGCGATTGGCGTCACGGCGGATCATCTGGCCTAGAACATGGGTTTCAAAGATGGCGCCCAAAAGAGCGCTTTGAGTCAATTCTGCGGTTGTGCGGATGCCGGCGAGATAACAGGCAAGGCCTGTGTCTAAAAAATACAATTTAGGAGTCTTGACGATGCGCTTGCCCAAATTGCGGTAATAGGGTTCCAAAAGATAAATGATATTGGAAGCTTCCAAAACCGAAAGCCAGCTTTTAATAGTGTTCGGGCTTAGTCCCAAATCCGAAGCAAACGAGTTAAGCGAAAGAAGCTGTCCCGTTCTGACGGCGGCCAGCCTCATAAATCGGTCAAAATCCCGCAAGTTCCTTACTTGAAGCGCTTGACGGACGTCCCGTTCCAAATAAGTGACTAAGTAATCCGAAAAAAAACGTTGAGGATCAAGGTCCCGGGCGTAGATTTCAGGATACCCTCCCTTGAAAATCCACTGGGCCAGTTGATTGCCCTCGGCGCGGTGGCCGCTGAAGCTTTCCAGTTCACGCGCGGAGAGCGAATAAAGCTCCAAGATGGCCGCCCGTCCGGCCAGGCTTTCGGTGACGCCTTGCATCAGTGAAAATTTTTGAGAACCGGTCAAATAGTAAAGACCGGAGCGTTCGCGATTGCGGTCCACTTCTTTTTTTATATAGCGCAGCAGTTTTGGAGCATACTGAACTTCATCAACGACAAGGGGCGCGGAGTATTTGGCCAGAAAGCCCTCCCCGGACTCCTCGGCCTCCTGAGCGACGGCCGGCACATCAAGAGAGATGTAGTTGGCCTTGGCGAAGAGCTGTTTTAAAAGGCTGGTTTTCCCGGCTTGGCGGCATCCCGTTACGATAAGAACAGGTCTTTGCGAGGCGATTTTTTTGATCGTGTGTTCAATTTCACGCGCGATCCACATAATGGGTAGTTTGCAGTATTATTGACGATTTTTCAATAGTCAAAAAGGGCGATAGTTATTTTTTCGATGAGCTGACCGGGGCCTTTTCCAAGCAGAAAATGTAATGAAACGGCGCCCAGGGGCCGGGCGCGGTTGATTCCGACGTTAGGCGCAGGGTGCCGCCGTTGAGTTGGCGCTCGAGCCATGGCCGGTCGACCTCATGAAGGTGCCATTGTTGCAGCATGTCATCCGACATGGGGTAGTCCTTGGCCAGAATCTTTTTTAAGCCGAGGGCCAACACAAGGCGTTTGATCCGGTTGATGATGGTTTCATTGGGCAGGGTAATGACGATTTTAGCCTGCGCTTTGGCCACGCGGCTCATTTCTTTTAAGACGGCCTCGGGTTTTAGAACGTGTTCGAGCATCTCGGAGCAGACGATTCGGTCGAAGGTTCCATCGGCGAAGGGCAGGCATTCCCCCGGCGCCTTGACCAGATACGCGTTCGGGTGAGAGCGCAGCCGGCTCTTGGCTTGATTGAGCAGCCGTTGGGATAAATCAACGCCGACGGCTTGGGTGTTCGCCAGCAATTCGATCAAGTTGCCGGAGCCGCAGCCTAAATCAAGAACAAGGTCTCCCGGGCGCGGTTCCAGAGCCCGGCAAGTTTTTTTTAAGCGCAGAGATTCCATCCAGCGAATGGGCCAGCTTGTCTTGTTGATGAACGCGTCCGGGTCGTAACGGCCGGCCATCGCTTCGTTCCAGGAAGCATGTTCCCGGAGATTGGATGGCCGTTGGGCGCCGTTGGTCACATCGTGAGTTTACAGAAATTGGCTTCGCAAATTTTCGGTAAAGTATCAGGACTTATGCGGATCAACGTTCGTTTCATTTTTTACTTTCTTTACGGCGCAATTTTTATTTCCCTTCTTTACCCGGAGAACAATCCGGATTTGTTTTGGCATTTGGCCGCCGGCCGCAAAGCCCAAGCCATGGGCCGATGGCTGTTGGATCAAGAGCTTTTCTCCTTTACTCAGCAGGGAGCGCCGTGGGTCAACTACGAATGGCTTTTTGAAATGGCTGTTTGGAAGCTTTACCGATGGGGCGATTTCCGGGCCTTGGTTTTGGCGCGCGCCGCGCTTATCCTTCTGGCTATCGTTGCCGCGGATCGTTATTTGGTTCATCGCTTGGGCTGGCGGCGGGCCGCGGCGGAGCCTTGGCGCGTGGCCGCGCGTTCGGCCAATATTTTAATGACGCACGCTTTCCTGGCCTCCCGGGCGACCATGCAGCCGGAACTTTTTACGTTCGTTTGTTTGCCGGTTTTCTTTTTACTTTTCGATAAACTGGCGGCAAAGTTATCCAAGATGCGGGCGGATCAAGAAACATATCTGCTAGCCGGTTTATATTGTTTGCTTTTTTCTCTGTGGGCGAATATTCACGGTGGTTTTGTCTGGGCCTTGGGTTACCTGGCGATTTTGTTCGGGGCGGAAATCTTGGCCTGGATCAATGCCTGGCACCGATCCGCAGCCGGCTCGATCCGGAGCCGGGCGCGGGGGGGAGAGGATGCGCTGGAGCGCCGGCGCCGGTTGACGATCGTGGCTTTCGCGGCTCTGGCGGCCTTCGCCGCAACGCTGGTCAACCCTTATGGAATCAAGCTTTATGAAGTGATTGTGCGCCATATGAAGGACGCGCCTTTCATCGCCACGGCGATTCACGAATGGCAGCCGACCCGGATCGATCATCCGTTGAGCTGGCATTACTGGGGAGCGTTGCCTTTGGCCGTGGGGTTGCTGATTGCGCTATGGGCCGCGACCGGACGGCTGCGTTTTTTTGGGATTCTTTTGGTGGGCGCGTTTGGTCTTTGGGCGGCCCGGCATGTGCGCAATTTGGCTGTTTTCGGTTTGGTCAGTTTGCCGATTTTATGGGAGGCTCTCCGGGACGCCGCTCCTTGGTTGCTCGCGCGATGGGATTGGCCGCTCAAAGGGCAGCGGCGCTTCGTTGTTTTGCTGAAAGCGGCGGCTAAAGTCATGGTTTTGCTCATGGTCGCCTCCGGCGTCGGCTATGGCGGCTATTTTTTGGGGGAACGCGTTGTTAAAACGGGGCGTAATCTTTGGAATTACCGCGGCATTCCCAAAGCGTATCTGGCTGCGGGCAAATACCCCGAGCTTGCTTTTGGGTTTCTTGAGCGAAACCCGGAACTCTTGCGTCTCAATATCTGGGTGGAATGGGGCTGGGGCGGGTTTGCTTCCTGGCGGCTTCATGATCAGGGCGCGCGATTTTTCATGGATGGACGCTATATTTTCCATCACGAGCTTAAAGAGCTGTTCCAGCGCGCCGCCCGGCCGGATCAATGGACGGATTATCTCAAGCAGCGCCAAGTCGATCTCTGCGTCATGCACCACCCGGATGCGGAGGCGTTCTTGCCCGTTCATTCATCGAACGCTGCCTCCGGAAAGCCCGGTTATGCCGTGCGCAGCTGGCACGGGTTGGCTTATCCGCAATCCGATTGGGCCCTGATCTGGTGGGACGGCAATGCCATGGTTTTGCTGCGGCGGGACCGTTGGCCCGCCGGCCTGCCTAAAACGTTGGAATACAAAAGCCGTCTGATTATCGACCCTCATCAGGTTGAGAATCAAGTGCGCAGACAAGAGTTGAATCCGGATGTTTTGGTTAAGGAAATCGGCCGCAATATGCGCGAAGCAGGATTGAATACGCGCAATGCGAATCTTCTGAGGGTCGTCGCCGAATGGGGAGAGGGGCGATTTTGAGGAAAAGCCGGGATATGGCATAATCTTCGCAATATGGGTGGACATAGTCATTGGGCCGGCATTAAGCATAAAAAGGCGGCCTTGGATGCCAAAAAGGGGAAGGTTTATACCCGGATTATCCGGGAAATCGTCATCGCCGCCAGAGAATCAGGCGGCAATCCCGAGACTAATCCCCGTTTAAGAAAGGCCATGGATGACGCCCGAACGGCCAATATGCCTTCGGACAATATCGATCGGGCAATTTTGCGCGGCTTGGGCAAGCTTCCCGGCGCCACCATCGAAGAGGTGCGTTTTGAGGGCTACGGGCCCGGCGGCGTGGCCGTGATGGTGGAGGCGACCACGGACAATAAAAACCGCACGACATCTGAAATTCGCAAAATTTTCAGCTCAAGCGGCGGGTCCTTGGGCGAGGCCGGATCCGTTTCCTGGGTGTTTCAGCAAAAGGGTTATATCGAAGTCGAGAAAGCCAAGGTCGCGGAAGAGAAAATTTTTGAGGTGGCGATCGACGGCGGCGCCGAGGACGTGAAGGCGGATGAAAAAGAGATTTTTAAGGTTCTGTCGAACCCTAAAGATTTTGAGCGCGTGAAAAAGGCCCTTGAAGCGGCTCAAATCCCGATGATGTCGGCCGAAGTCACGTATTTGCCAACCAACGAAGTTCCTCTAACGGGCGGCGACGCCGAGAAAGTTCTCTCCTTGATGGAGTCGTTGGAAGAGCACGACGACGTTAAAAACGTTTACGCCAACTACAACGTCCCCGACGAAATCCTCGCTCAGCGTCAATAGTTTTTCAGAACGCTGAATGTTTCGTTTTCATAAATCGCCGGCTGTTCGCTTCGTCCCTCCACGATAACGGCTTCGATCGGGATATCGTCGCTTACGCGAGAGAGGCCGATTGTCATCATAAAATCCGCTTGAGCCAGCCGCTGGAGCCATTCTTTTTCAAATCCGGGAGCCCAGTGCATGGCCGCTCCGTCGATCCATTCGATATACGGCGAGCGAAGCGATAGGACGCGAAAACCGTGCGCGCCGGGCGGAGTTAAAAATACCGCGCCGGGCGGAGCATTGTTGTTGGCCCAGAGCTGAAGTTCGTCCCAATCCATCTGTTTTGTATTTTTATGGTCAAAATCCAGGAATTTGATTCTGTGGATGATGACGCGGGCATTGAGCGCGCAAGGAATCAAGAAGACAAGGATCATGGCTCGCGCGGCTGTGGCGTATTTTTTTGTTTCAGCCGCGAGCACGGAGAACGCGAATAGAGTCAGCAGGAGCAGAGCGATCAGCGTTTTTGTGACGGCCGGGGATTCTCCCAAAGCGTCGCACAAGATGACGGCCAGGGCGCTCAGGGTCAGGCCAAGGATTAGGCTCCGGGACCGGGTCCAGGCCCGGGCGATGAGAATGGGCATGATCATGAGTCCGTAATAAGGCGGGGAGAGTTCGACGAGCGCGACGACGATGAGCCCGGCGGCGGCCAGGGATTGGAGCCGGGCGTCAGCAGCCAAGCGCCGCAAGAAATCCGCGCCGAAAATCAACCCGAAAGCGACCAAAAAAATATCGCTTCTGAATAATTGCAAACGGATGACCGGTATGACGGGGAATATTTCACCGAAAATGAAAGCACAGGACCACATGATGACCATCGCTCGGCAGAAGAGTTTGATGTTATTCGCTTTGCGGCAATGGGCAAAGCCCTGAGCGAGAAAAAACCCCAACAGCGCGCCCATGGTCGAAAGCCTCAGCCATTTTTCCAAGGGCCAGGCCGAAGGAAAGTAATGGCTGGGGTCCCATAGACGCAAGGCCGTTAGAAAGTCGTTCGTAGGACCGCCGAAAGGATTTTTTAGACTCAAATACCAAAGAAGCCAGGGCAGCCACAGCAGAACAAATACACCCCAGCCCCATTTTGCTTTTCGCCAATGGTCGAATCCTGCGGCTGCGAACAAAACCAGGATAAAATTCGCGGTTAACGGGTTGATGTAATAGAGGCCGGCGACAAGAGCGAAAGCGGACCGATAACGTTCCTTTAAGTGCCATAGGATGCCCAGCAGCAGGAAAGGCCCGGACATCGAAGTCTGATACAGCGCTGTTTTAAACATCGGCTCATCGCCCAAGATGGAGAGCAAATGAACCTGCGGCGATAGGGCGAATAAGAAACAGGCGAGCCAGGACGTCGCGCGCCTGGCGAAAAGAAATTCCGCCAGGTGATACGCGGTCCAAAGCAATAGATATTTGAGAGCGATATGAAGGAGCAAATGCAGCCTGGCAAGATCGACGGCTTGAGCCAGAAAAGCCATCAGGCGCGGATAAAGGCTGGGGAAAGAGCCTAACGTGTCGACGTAAGGATCGCCGGGATAAAGCGCAGGGTCCATGATTTTACGGATGAAGGGAAGGACTTGGATCACATTGGGGTTGCCGGCGTAGGTGTAGCCGAAGACCGAGTAGGATAAGAGCGTGAGACCTGCGATCGTAAGATATTTGCCGGAGGGACGATCGAGAATAATATTTAGGCTCTTGGCGATCATGAGTTTGGATATTATTGATTTTTGTATCCTACGTCGACGCCATGATTATTTTGGGCATTGATCCGGGATGGGACCGTTGCGGCTGGGCCAAGCTGCGCGTTGCGCAAGGTTCGAATGCCCGGCGCAGCGAAAAGCCGGAACTTTTGGAATGCGGCGTCATCACCACCGAGCGCGGCCGGCCCAGAACCGAGCGTTTGACGGATCTTTATGGCCAAGCCTGCCGTTTGTTTAGAAAAGCGCCCCGGCCGCAGCATGTCGCCGTTGAAGAAATTCATTTGCCTCCCCAGGGTTATCGGATTTCCAATTTGCTTCATTTGGGCGAAGCGCGGGGCGTGTTGATGCTGGCCGCCGGGCAGACCGGACTCGCCATTTCCGAGATTCATCCCTTGACCGTCAAATCCGCGGTCACCGGATCGGCGCGCTCCAGCAAACAGGATGTGGCCAGATTTTTGAAATTTCTCGTGGGCAGCGTGCCTTCGGGGCAACTAGACGATACGACGGATGCCGTGGCCATCGCGTTGACCGCGGCGTTGAGCGTCAAATCTCCTTTGCTCGCCTCTGTTTCTTGATTTATGTACGCGTATTTTCGCGGCTCGGTTGTTCATGTGGGCGCCCAGGGCAAAGGCGCTCCCTGCGAAGTCTGGCTTGAGGCCGGTTCCGTGGGTTATCGCTTGGCCGTGGCTCCTTGGACGGCGAAGCGTTTGTCCGCCAATCAGGAGGTTTTGCTTTACGTTTCCCAGTCATCGGCTCTTTACGGCGGAGAAACGACGCTTTATGGATTCTTGACCGAAGAAGACCGCGCCCTGTTTGATCTTTTGCGCGATGTCCCCGGCTCCGGAGCCAAGAAGGCCCTTGATTACTTCGAGAAAATCAAGGAAAAGTCGCCGGTGAGTTTTCTTCAGGGCCTGTTGCGCGGGGACGCCAAAATGTTGGGCAATCTCTTCGGGTTCCGCCCCAAAACTGCGGATAAAATGCTGGCGAATTTAAAGGACCGGGCCGAGCCTTTGCTGCAGAAAATGTTGGCTAAGGGCGCGGTCCCGGATCAAACGCAAGCGGACGGCCCCTTGCTTCAATTTGACGGCGCTCTTTGGGAGCGCGCCAGGGAAGCCTTGGCTGCTTTAGGCTTTGATTATCGGAACGCGGATCAGGCTTTAGGGACGGTGCTGCGTTTAAGCGAGGGCGATGAAAACAAACCCATCAATTTGGAAACGTTGGTGCGCCGCGCCTTAAGGGAGTTGGGGGCGGGCCGAGCGGGCTGAATCGATGATGGAAAAAGAAATTCCCCGCAAGAATCCCGACGCCAAAAAGCCTCAGGTTCCGGAAAATATCGAGGCCTTGCTTCGCCCTCAGACCTTGGCTGAATTCGTGGGCCAGGCGCAGCTTAAAGAAAATTTGTCGATTTACATCCAAGCCGCCAAAAAGAGAAAGGAGCCCATGGATCACGCTCTTTTCTATGCGCCTCCGGGTTTGGGGAAAACCACCTTGGCCCATATTTTGTCCAGGGAAATGGGCGTCAATATCCGCGTGACATCAGGCCCGATTTTGACCAAATTGGGGGATTTAGCCGGACTCTTGACCACCCTCGAAGAGGGCGACGTTCTTTTTATCGACGAGATTCACCGGCTTAACCGCGCCATCGAAGAGGCGCTGTATCCGGTGATGGAGGATTTCACCTTTTATATCCATACGGGCGGCCGGGCCGGGGGCATGGGTTCGACTCAGCTGAAATTGGCGATCCCAAGATTCACTTTGATCGGGGCTACGACCAGGGCGGGACTCTTGACCGGGCCTTTGCGCGATCGCTTCGGCATTATCGGGCATTTGAATTTCTACGACATTCAAGACATGTCTCAAATCATCACGCGCTCCGGGCGTATTCTGGGCATGCGCTTGATTCCCGAGGCTTCGGATATTCTGGCTAAACGATGCCGGCGCACGCCCAGAGTGGCGAACCGAATTCTAAAGCGCGTGCGCGATTTCGCCCATGTTTTAAACAACGGACAGGTGAGCCCGGACTTGGTCCGCGAGGCCTTAAAGCGCATGGAAATCGATGATTTGGGTCTTGATCCCATGGACCGGCGTTTTCTGCTGATCATCATCAATCATTTTGACGGGGGCCCCGTGGGCTTGGAGACCTTGGCCGCCAGCCTCCAGGAGGAGGCGGACACCATTACGGATATTTACGAGCCTTACCTGATTCAGGAGGGCTTTTTAAGCCGCACTTCCAAAGGGCGCGTGGCCACGGAAAAGGCGTTCGGGCATTTAGGCATCAAGCGCCGCGCGGCGCGCTCCGCAACGCCGGTTCCTGAAGCGCCTTCGTTGAGCTGATTTTGATTTTTCAAATGAAACGGCGGTTCATTTTTTTTGCCTTGTTTGCCTGGTGCGTCCCGGCCGGAGCCCACGAAATCCGCGTTTTGCTGGACCATATTTCCCAGGGTGATTTGCATGTGGAGGTTCCCGAGGGAGGCTTCACGGTCACGCGCCAGGACGGGCAGATTCCGGTCAGTCAAGAGGGCGCTCTTCGCGTAGCCGACGGCTTGATCGTCACCTCCAACGACGGCCGCCATCTTTATTGGCGGGGCAAGCCTTATCGCGGCCGCCTCGAAGTCACCCGCATGCCGGACGGGCGCATGGGTCTGGTCAATGTGCTGGATATCGAGGACTATTTGTACGGCGTTTTAGCCAGCGAAGTGGATACCAAAACTTGGCCCATGGAGGCGCTCAAGGCTCAAGCCGTGGCTTCGCGATCCTACGCCTTGCACAAAATCGGGATGGACCCTTTGGCTTCGTTCAATATCGGAACAAAGTCCAGCCATCAGGTTTATTGGGGAGCCGGGGTCGAGGATACGCGCGCCAAAGAGGCGGTGGATGAAACCCGGGGTTTGGTGTTGTTGGATGATCAAGGGGCGGTTGTTGCGGGCTATTTTCATTCTTGCTGCGGCGGACGAACCGAAGATATACGCGATGTCTGGGGCGGCTCCGTGAACAATATTATTTCCGTCAGCGATTTCGGCTCTTGCCAGATGAGCCCTCATTACAGCTGGGCCACGACGTTGCCGCTCGCCGAACTCGGCGCGGTTTTAAGGCGCTTGGGGTATACGTTCCATGAGCCGATCAAAAGTTTTTTAATCGGCGAAATGACCAAGAGCCGGCGCGTTTTAAATTTCAAAGTGATCACGGCCAACGGGCGCCTGATCGTTCCCGCGGAACGGCTCAGGCAGGCCTTGGGCCCCAATTGGATGAAATCCACTAAATTGACGCAAATTCAGTTTAAAAACGGGCGCTTCGTCATTCACGGCAACGGCTGGGGCCATGGGGTCGGCTTATGCCAGTGGGGAGC